>CANQHK010000033.1 GCA_947623645.1 uncultured Bacilli bacterium | reverse complement strand
TTCTTTGGTACGACCTCTTGTTGCAAATGTTGACCAGGCCTTTATTATTACAAGTGCAAAAGAACCCGATTTTTCGGATAATCTTTTGGATAAACTGTTGGTTGTTTTAAATTATCATCAAATAGAACCTGTTATTTGTATGACGAAGATGGATTTACTTTCCAAAGTAGAAAAGCAAAAACTTATGAAAATATTAAAATATTATAAAAAACAAGGATATACTGTTCTTTATAATACGAAACTTCATAAGATTAAAAAATTGTTTAAAGGAAAGACAACGGTCTTTACAGGTCAAACAGGAGCAGGTAAATCGACTCTTCTGAACCATCTAGATAAATCTTTAAATTTACAAACGGGAGAGATTTCTAAAGCGTTAGGTCGGGGAAAACATACAACAAGACATGTAGAATTATTGGAGATTCATCATGGAAAAGTTGTTGATACACCCGGTTTTTCATCGATTGATTTAGAGGGAATCGGTGAAGAAAAAATCCAAGAGGCTTTTAAAGAATTTTCAAAATACTCTTGTCCTTTTAAAGATTGTAGACATATTCATGAAAAAGAATGTGCTGTGAAAAAGGCCGTTCAAGATGGTAAAATTTTAAAATCAAGATATGAAAATTATTGTAAATTCATAGAAAAGTAGGTGGCAAAATGAAAATTTCAGCATCCTTTTTAACGAGTTATGATAAATCGAAGGATTTAAGAAAATTAAATATGACCGATGTCGACTATATTCACGTCGATTATATGGATGGTAAGTTTGTAAGGCAAAAATCTCTTCCTTTTCGAGAACTAAAAAAAGTTTATAAATATACTTGTAAGAGATTAGATGTTCATTTGATGGCGGAAAAACCAGAAAAATTGATTTCTAAATTTGCTAGTTTAAACACAGAATATATTACTGTTCATGTAGAGATTTCAAGAAATCTTGAGAAAATTATTCAACTTATTCATTCTTATGGAATTAAAGCTGGACTTTCTATTAAACCGAATACAGATATAAAAGAATTGGAACCTTATTTGGATTCTATTGATTTAATTTTAGTGATGGGAGTGGAACCTGGTAGAGGTGGACAACCATTTTTAGAAGAAACGGGTAAGAAAGTGAAGGCAATCAAGAAATTCATCGAAAAGAAAGGACATAATAATATTCTTATTAGTGTCGATGGGGGAATCAACAAAGAAACGAAGAAGAAAGTAAAAGATGCAGATATTTTAGTAAGTGGAAATTATATTACTTCTAGTGATAATTTTCAAGAAAGAATTACAGAACTTCGAAATTAAAGAGAAAATTTATTCTCTTTTTTTCATAGAATTTATTGGTGAAGAAAATGATTCGTGTAGCAGTTATCGGACGACTCGATAAAGATATTCAAGATGTAGATTGTTATTTAATTCGAGAAAGTTTACAAAAATTATTGATAAAAAATGGAATGATTCCCGTTATTTTAACACCAATTGATTCGAAAAGAAAAATTCTTTCTCTATTAAAAACATGTGATGGAATTGTTCTTCCTGGTGGAGATACATGGACTCATTTAGATGAAGTCGCCGTCGATTTTGCTCTTCAAAAGAAAGTCCCTATTTTAGGTATTTGTTTGGGAATGCAAGTGATGGGAATCGGAAAAGATCCAGAGAAATTTTTAAAGAATCAAGTTTTCCATCATAAAACTTCGAAGGTTTATGCCCACAGAATAAAACTGGATAAAAATAGTCACCTTTATCAAATTCTTGGAAAATCCACAATTTTTGTTAATTCAAGGCATAAAGATACCATTCTTGTGGATAAAAAATGGAAGGTTAGTGCTCGAAGTTTGGATGGAGTTGTGGAAGCAATCGAATTTTCAAATCATCCATTTTGTATCGGTGTCCAGTGGCATCCAGAAGATATTTTCGATAGAAATACAAAAAAACTCTTTCGAGCTTTTCAGAAGGCTTGCAAAAAATATAAAAAAAGTTATAATAGATGGTATCGATTAGAAAGGAGAAAAATTGTGGGAAAAGGAACAAGAATTGTAATTTCTGCATTTGCCTTAGTATTTTTAGGAAAAATTACGTATCGTCTTATCAAAGATAAAAGAGAAATTTCTTATCTTGAACGAGAATTGGATGCAACGGGTGATGAAATTGCAAAAGTTCGACTAGAACAAAAAAGATTAAAAAAAGAGTTGGCTCAAAAATAAGCAACTCTTTTATCTTTTGGTAATTAAAAACGTTAATAATGAATGAGGATCTTTTTCTAAAAAGACAATATCGTAAATTTGATGAATGAGTTCTATATTTACCTGTCTTTCTTCAATTAATTGGTGAATAGATTCTAAAGTATAAAGTCCTTCAATGGTGTGTGTCTTTTTGTATTCTTCAATTTTTTCTTTATCTTTTGTTGCAAGGATTGTTCCAAAAGTAAAGTTTCTTGATTTTGGACTTGTACAAGTTAAAAGAATATCTCCGAATCCAGCAAAGGATAGAAGAGTCCTGGAATCTCCTCCTAGTTTGATAATTAATTCTTCAATATCATGAAGACTTTCTGTGATGAACATGCTTCTGGTTGATTCATTGATTCCAATTCCTTCTAAGATTCCAGCAGCAATGGCAACGACGTTTTTTATGGAAGAACAAACTTCCACTCCATAGATATCTTTTGTTGGGCGAAGTTTTACATGATGGTTTTCCAAAGCTTTCCGAACGATTTTGATTGCTTCTTCATTTTTTGATGCAATGGAAAGACCAACGGGAAGACCACTTATAATATCGGCTGCAAATGTTCCTCCTGCAATCACACAGAGATTTGAAACATCATTGTGTTTTGCCAAAATTTCATGTAAGAAAAGACAAGTATTCTGTTCAATTCCTTTGGATGCAATTACAAGTACTTGATTCTTTAAATAAGGAACTAATTGTTTGCTTAGTTCACAGACAAATGCAGCAGGAATAGCAATGACAACAATATCCATTCCTGAAACTCCTTCTTCTAAAGAATTCGTGATTTGAATTTCTTTGGAAATTTTTACTCCCGGTAAAACTTTTTTATTTTCCTGATCTTTTAAAATAGCAAGTTTTTCTTCTTCAAATTTTGTCCACATTACAACTTTGTTTTGATTTTCTTGAAAGACACTTGCAAGAGCAATTCCGTAAGCTCCTGTTCCTAAAATTCCAACTTTCATAAATTTTTCTTCCTTCCTCTTTATACTTATTTTTATTGTACCAGATTTTTTGTAGAAAATCTAGAAAATGCATGTTATAATTAAAAAGAAAAGACCAATTTACAAAAAAGTTTTCAAATAGAGGAAAAATATGGTACAATCAAAATGAGGTGACATCATGAAGAAAATAATGATCGATTTAGATCGTACAATTGTTGATGGAGGATATTTAGAAGTTTTAAATGAATATTTAGGGACAAACTATACGTATGATGATATTGACGGATATTTTGTTGAAGACTTTCTTCCACAAGAACAGTTAGATGATTACTTAGAATATTTTTATAATAATATTAATATTTACGATTATACAACGATTAAACCAAATGCGATTGAAATCATTGAAAAATTATCCAAGAAGTATGAAGTATTTATTTGTAGTGCTTATTTAGATAAAAGAGTTCCTGAAAAGTCTGGAGTTGTAACCAATAATAAACATATGTGGTTACTTAAAAACTTACCGTTTCTTGATCCTAAAAATTTTATTTTTACAAGCAGGAAAGATATTATTGACTGTGAAATTAAAATTGATGATAAAGTGGGAAACTTAAAAGGATGTGGAGAAATCAAACTTTTAATGGACGGTTATCACAACCAAGATTATACAGAAGAAGATTTAAAAGAACGAGGAATTATTCGTGTTCGTGATTGGAATGAAGTAGCAGATATTTTATTATAGAAAGTAGGGGGATATAATTTGAAATATTGGTGGTTGAAGAAATACAAAAGTTTAAAAATTAAATTGATACCGGATTTAACGAGGGATGTAAACACTTATTTTATTATGCCCAAACATTATTTAGAGAGGTTTCGGGCAATTCGGGAAAGTGAAATTGATACCTTTTCCGAAGAAGATTTAAGAATTCTTTTGTATACGATTTTAAATCATGAAAAGATTAAAAATAATAAAATTATTTTGATCATTGACCGCCTTTTGGAAATCCCTGATAACTTTTTACCTGCTACAAATTATAGTTTAGAAGAAATGCTTGAAGAAATTGCTTCTTTAAAAGAAAATCTTCCTTTTGAAGAGAAGTTATCTTCGAACAATGTTGCTGCATGTTATAATTGCTTACAGGTTTTTTATGTAGATGATATAAAATATGTCAATAAAAAAGGACTTTGCTTATGTCCTTATTGTAAAAATTCAACTCTTTATTTTGATAATGATTTTATTCCTATGGATCAAAACTTTTTAAGACTTGCCAAACTTATTTATGGAGTAACACCCCTTGGATGCAATTTTAAAAATCTTCAAAAAATTATACAACGTTCTATTCATTTGAAAAAAAATTTGGATTGCATTACTATAAAACCTGATACCGCTTTATTTTTAAAAGATAAAAAAGCAGATGTTGTTTTAGAAAAAGAACATATTGAATTTCATTTAGAAGAAATCTCTTTTAAAAAACAAATTACTTCTAAAGAAGAAGATAGTGTTCATTATATCTTTAATGAGTGTTTTCAAATTCTAGAAAAAAATATTCTTTCCAAAGTTATTATTGATACCTCTATTCTTCAAGAAGATTATACTCTTCACTTATCTTTGTTTTTATTTTTATTAGAAAATTTAGGAAAGAATCCTTATTTAAAAGAAATTACTCTTTTATATCAAAATACCAATACGAAAAAAATTTATAAAGATATCTTGACGACGATACTAAATTATCAAAAAAAGATAAAAGTAAACTAAAAACGACTTTTATCTTTTTCATGATTTAAAACAGTGAATAATTCTCCGGGTGTACAATCCAAATAATTACAAAATTCTTCTATGTATTTAAAAGAAATAGAGGATGTTATACCATTTATGATACGATTTAAATTTCTGTGTGTTATATTCATTTGTTGGCAAAGCCAATATTTTGTTTTCTTCTTTTTCTTTAAAAGCTTTTCGATGTTTACTTCGACCATATTTCCACCTCAATATAATTTTATAAGAAGTGAAAATTATAAATAAGATACTTGCATTACCTCTAAAGGTTGATATATAATGATATTAACAATAGAGGTTGGTGAGAAAATGGAAAAGAAGAAAATATTCAAAATAGGTGTTATGATATTTTTGATTATAATGGTTGTTCTTGGAGTTAGTTATGCTTATATTCGTCTTACTTTAACAGGAAGTAGAAAGCAAGTGATTCGTGCTGGGAATTTGCAGTTAGAACTTTCAGAGGATGTAAATAATTTGATGATTGACAACGCAATGCCTATGTATGATGAAGTAGGGATTATTCAAGAAAAAGAATTCACTTTTCAATTAATTAATAAAGCAGATGTAGTGATGTCTTATGTTTTAAAATTAGAAGAAACAGAAAGTAGTATACAAAATGAAAATAGATTGGATACGGGTATTGTTAAATATGGCCTTATCAAAGATGGAAATTCCTCTATAAATTTCCTGTCGACAATGGAAGAAAAAGATGGCAAAATTGATGAAGGAACTATTGATGGAGATACTACAATTCATTATCGTTTAAAATTTTGGATCGATTCTAACGTAAAAGAGAATCATAAAATTAATCAAAAAAGTTTGAGTTATAAAATTAAAATAGAAGGAACTCAAAAAGTTGTTGAAAATAAAGTAATGTTTACTTATAAAGATAAAGTATATGATAAAATTATTGGAAGCGAAAAAACTACTTTTCCAAATTTAAATTTAGAGGAAGATGAAACAGCAAAAATAATAGGATGTAATAATGAAGCCTTACCAAGTTATGAAGAAGGAACAATGAGCGTTCAAAATATAACCGGAGATACAACCTGCACAATCTATTCTTCCTTACAAGAAGCATCAACACAAATGGATAGCAGTTACAATAATATAGTTTTAATCAAAGACGAAAATTATGTTGATGAAATAATATCTTTTACAGATAAAAATAGTACGATTGATTTGAATGGACATGTGATAAAGTTTACTCCAGAATCAAACAATCTTACTACAGCAATCATTCGTTTTTTAAATGATAGCAATATCATTTTACAAAGTTCTAAAAATAAAGGAGGGATTATTTTAAATCTCGATAATACAACGAAAAAAAGGGCTTTAATAGAGGTAAAAGAAAACGCTAATCTTACTGTATTAAGTGGATATTATAGTTCTAATACAAACGAATTCGATTGCTCTACAATAGAAAAAGCTGGAACTTCAGAAAAACAGGGGATTGTAACTATTCGTGGAAAAAAAGCAGATTATTGTACTTCTGATTATAATGATTATAATACAGGATTATGTATTTATAATGGAACTTCTGCTTCACTAAAGAATAATGGGGCAAGTAATGGAATTATTAATATTTATGGTGGTAGCTTAGTAAGCGAAAACTATGCTTATATGACTGATGCACCAGGAGGTGTTACCAATATTTATGATGGATATTTTAAAGGTGCAAATTATTCTATTTTGACAAAGTCTAACCTTAGAAGTACAATTATTAATATTTGTGGGGGAGAGTTTGATTCTCCAACGGACATTTCTAGTGGTGGAGATAATATTCAAATTTATTATAAAAGTAATCTGAACTGGAAAAATGGATCTACTCCAAGTTTAGCAGGTGATTATCAACAAAATGTTCATTTAAAAGAAGATTTAGTTTGTCAGTAAAGTTTATTCTTTAATAACTTTTCAATATTTTGAATACTGGTTGTATCTATAAAATGTTCTATTTTTTCAACTTGCTCTAATTTATAATCTTCTTTATTTAAAAATTGAAAGAAATTCACAAGTACATTGTGGCGGTATAAAAGATATTTTCCATAGATCATTCCATCTTCTGTTAATTCTATATTTCCATATTTTTCAAAAGTTACTAGTCCTAAATCTTTGATTCGATTCATCATTTTGGTACTTGATGAGGCTTTTACATGTAAATTAAAAGATAAATCCTTTATATGGATTGTCTTTTTTTCTTGATAAATTCTATAACACATCTCTAAATAATCTTCCATTCCAGCCGTTAAAATATTTTTTTCTTTCTTGGTATATCCAGTTAAAGTATAAAACTCATTTTCTTTCATTTTTGCCCATTCCTTTCCTATGCAAAAGACATATATTAAAATGTAAGTTAGATAAAGGAAACTTATATTTAATTATATGGAAAAGGGGATTTTTTATGTGTTCATTAAGTCATTTAAAAATAGGGGAAAAAGCAGTTTTGAAAAAGATCGATGAAGATTTAGAAATAAAAAAAAGGCTTTTAGATATTGGTTTTACAAAGGGAAGTATGATTGAATGTGTAATGAAGTCATCGTTTCATGGACCTGTTGCTTTCTCTATAAAAAATACTTTAATTGCACTTCGAGAATGTGATAGTAAAAAAATAGAGGTGGAAGTTACCGGATGAAAAGAGTTCTTTTAGCAGGTTTACCCAATGTTGGGAAAAGTACAGTGTTTAATGCTTTAACAGGAGAAAATCAACATACTGGGAATTGGATTGGAAAAACGGTAGAAACAGCTAAAGGGGAATTTTGTTATCATGGTACAGATTATGAGTTAATTGATTTACCGGGAACGTATTCTTTAAATACTCATTCTATGGAAGAAGAAGTGGCAAGAGATGTGATTGTTTTTGATTCTTATGATGCCATTATTGTTGTTTGTGATGCTGTTTCGCTAGAAAGAAATTTACATCTTGTTTTACAAATTTTAGAAATTACTAAAAAAGTTGTTCTATGTGTCAATTTAATCGATGAAGCAAAGAAAAAAGGAATTACGATTGATTCTAACCTTCTTTCTTCAAAACTTGGAATCGAAGTTGTTTTAACAAGTGCTAGAAAAAAACAAGGATTGGATGAACTTTTACAAAGTTTAGAAAAAACTGTGGAGAAAGATTTGCAAGATCAATTTATATTGGAGTATCCTAAGGAAATCGAAGAGGGACTTTCTCTTTTAGAAAAAGAAATTCATAAATTACATCTTCCATTAGCGGGTCGTTTTTTAAGTGTAAAATTGTTGTTGGATGATGCATTTATTAAAAAAGTAGAAGAAAAATATCAACAGGAAATAAATACTTCTTCTATTCTTACTTTGAAACGTCTTATATTAGAAGAATGGAAAGGAAAATTTTCGCTTCTTGAAGAAGTTAGTGATGCTTTTGCAAAAAAACAAAAAGAGTTAGCAGATGCTGCTATTACTAAAGAACAGGATAAAACTACTGCTCTTAATCGACGAATTGATGCGATCTTAACGAATAAAAAAACAGGAATTCCAATTATGATTCTTCTTTTGATGGGAGTCTTTTTTATAACGATTGTCGTATCCAATTATCCTTCTGATTTTTTATTTTGGATATTTTCCAAAGTAGAAGTTTATTTAACTTTTCTTTTTGATGCACTCCATTTTCCTGTTTTCTTGAAAGAGCTTTTTGTATCGGGAATCTGGAAAACTTTAAGTTGGGTCGTTTCTGTCATGCTTCCTCCTATGGCAATTTTCTTTCCAATGTTTACCCTTTTAGAGGATTTGGGATATTTACCGAGAGTTGCTTTTAATATGGATGGGCTTTTCCAAAAATGTAATGCTTGTGGAAAACAGGCACTTACCATGATGATGGGTTTTGGTTGTAATGCTGTTGGAGTAACCGGTAGTAGAATTATTGATTCGAAACGAGAACGATTGCTTTCGATTCTTACGAATAATTTGGTTCCATGCAATGGAAGATTTCCAATGTTGATTGCTTTAATTTCTATGTTTTTTGTTGGAGGAGGATTTACAAGTATTTCTTGTGTTATCATTTTAACTTTCTTTATTTTACTTTCTTGTATTATGACTTTTCTACTTTCTTACATTTTATCGAAAACATTGTTGAAAGGGGAAAAAGAAAGCTTTACTTTAGAACTTCCACCGTTTCGTAAACCGGAAATAGGAAAAGTGATTGTTCGAAGTTTTAAAGATAAGACTCTTCATATTTTAAAAAAAGCAATCATTGTTTGTATTCCAGCAGGAACTCTTATCTTTTTACTTGCCAATATTCAAGTGGGAGGAGTTTCTCTATTTCATATTTGTACGAATTTTTTGGATCCTTTTGCAAGAGGAATCGGTTTAGATGGCGTTATTTTACTTGCTTTTCTTTTAGGTTTTCCTGCCAATGAAATTGTTATTCCGATTATGATTATGGGCTATCTTTCTACGGGCAGTATGCAAGAATATACTTCTCTTGTAGAGTTGAAAAATCTTTTCCTTTTAAACGGTTGGACTCTAGAAACAGCACTTTGTACTTCTATCTTTGTTCTATTTCACTTCCCATGTTCTACCACGACACTTACGATTTATCATGAAACCAAAAGTGTGAAATGGACTTTTCTTTCTTTTATTCTTCCAACAATTTTAGGTCTTCTTCTTTGTTTTATGATTCATTTCGTCTTTTCATTTTTTTAATAACAAAAGAGTTTATTGAATGCATAAGTTCAATAGACTCTTTCTTTGAATACAAATACTTCAATATGAGTGGAAGAAAGTGCTATATAAAAATTTTTATTGTGAAAATATTTACATTTGTTCAACATAATGATGTAATGTATGTACAAATGTAGGTGAGAAAAATATTGATCGATTGTTAGCATATGCTAAGATTTTTGGAATCTATGAAAAAATCAGTACAATTGTAGAGGTTATGATGAAATGGTAGAAAATTTCTATAAAAACTTTCCCTTGACTTATTTCTTTTTAGAACGTACAATAGATATAGATATTATGAAATTGTGATATTGTTTATAATATAGAAATGGAGGAAAAAATATGGATATCATTATCTCCATTTTACTCATCGTTATTGGAAGTGTAGGTGGCTACGGCGCTACCAAAGTAGTAGGTATGATGAAAGAAAAAAATGCTACTACAAAAGCGGAAGAAATACTTGAAAAAGCAAGAAAAGATGCTGAAAAAGTTAAAAAAGAAAGTATTTTTGAAACCAAAGAAGAAATTCATAAATTGAAATTAGACTTAGAAAAAGAAAAAAATGAAAAGAAAAAAGAAGTAAAAGAATTAGAAGAGAGAATTCTTCAAAGAGAAAAGAATATGGATAAGCGAGAAGAACTTTATCAAAAAAGGGAAGAAAGTCTCGATGAAAAAGAAAATCGCTTAAATCAAAAACAAGAAGAAATCCAAAACGAAAAAGTAAAAGTGGAAGAAATTAAAGAAGAACAGATTAAAGTATTACAAGAAATCTCTGGAATTTCTAGAGAAAAAGCAAAAGATTTAGTCATGAAGAAAGTAGAAGAAGCGATGAGCTTAGAAATTACTACTTATATTAAAGAAAGAGAAAATGAAGCAAAGTTAGAAGTGGATCGAAAAGCAAG
>CANQHK010000032.1 GCA_947623645.1 uncultured Bacilli bacterium | reverse complement strand
TGCCAAGCATTTTTTTTATGCTTTTTTTAGAATCGTCATTATTTTTTCGATTCTTTTTTTGTTTTCTTTAAAAAACTGTAGACATTTTTTATTTTTTTTGGTAAAATTCTATTATAGTATGAGACTAGGGAGGTATTCTATGAAAAATGATTTGAATACAGGTAGTGTACATAGTGATGAAGAATTAGTAAATATTTTACAAGGAGAAGATGAAACTGTAGATGATTTTATTCGTCGAGTTCTTGATGAAGATAGCAAACTTAGTGAAAACGTTGTTATGAATTTTTCTGATGGAATTAAAATACCTTTAGAAAATTTTGATGTCCATAGTCCCATTGTTTTAAATTTAATAAAAGGAGAATATCAGACACAAAAGGTTAAAATGTTGCAACAAATTCAAGCTAATTTAGAAGAAAAAACAGGTGCCTATAAATCTACAGTTGTTCAAAAAGCTAGTGAAAGCGAAGATGATTTTATTCGACGTGCTATTGATATTGCTAACAAAAATGATGAAATTGAATTTTTAAAATTTTCAGATGGAATTCAAATTCCATTGAAAGAATTTGACCTTCAAAGTCCTCTTGCCTTAAATTATATTTCTGGTGAACATATTAAACAAAAGACTCTAATTACTCAGGGAAAACCAAATATTCAAGAAAATGATCAAAAAGTTGAAACTGTTTTAGAAGAAGTAAAGGATCCACTTAAATTTTTGTTGGATGCTAGCAGTAAAAAATATCGGAGTGAAGAACAACAAAAAAAACTTCATGAATTAGAAGAAAATCTATCACAACTTGAAAAGAATAGAGAAGATTTAATAGAACTTAAGAAAAAAGAACGTGAAGAAGATTATCAAAATGTAAAAGCTTGGAAAAAAACTGTTCTTGAAATAAATACTCAGAAATTAGTTTCCATTAAACAAATGATAAATTCTGAAAATCGACAAATACAGAAATTAAAAAAACAACTAGAAGAGGCTAGAAAACAAGCTGCCGAAGGTAAGGAAGATTTAAAAAAAGCTCGTGAAGAATTTGAAAATCCGAAGTTCTCTTCTGATGAAACAGATGATGTACTTTATATTCCTAGTTCTCAGATTGAGTTGTTAGAATGGAAAGCAAATAATTTGGATGAATATGTTTCTTATATTGCAGATAGTTATATGGAACATATTGAAAAACTAGAACGCTTGACTTCAGAACAGAGTAAAATAGAACATTCTTATAAGGAAGAATATAAAAACAGCGAAGATGAATTTCGTAAAAAATATGGAATTGATTCTTTAGATGAAAATGGAAAATTTGAATCTAAGATAGAAAATATTCCTGAAATTGTGGAAATTGATAAAAGGATTTCACAGATAAAAAATGATGTTGCTAAACTTCAAAGGGATCCTCAAAAGATATACGATGAAATTCAAATGATGATGCGTCAACAAAGGCCTCCTGAAGAGGTAGAAAAAGAAATCGATCTATTGATTGCAACTATTAGTAGTTCAGAAATTGAAGGAGTGTTTAAACAAGATCAAAGTTCTTATGAATCAACCGAAAAAGAAATTCAAAAAATTCAAATTCAAATGTCTGAACTAGAAGCTCGAATTGAAGCCGATCAATATTTTAAACAACAAGAAATGATGGATGACAGAGAAGAAAAGGTTGAGTTAAAGAAAGAAATTCAAAATTATGAAAATGTCATGGAACATTTAAATTCAGAATTGCAGCGATATGAAGAACAACGAAAATTACCAGAATTAAAGAAGACTCTTAAACAATTGAATAAAGCAATTGAAGCAAATAAGAAATCTATAAAGTATTTAGTTTTAGATGAAGACGATTTACTACTACAGAATCAAACAATTGATAACTTATATAAGCAGGCCAATCGTATAGAAATACGAATTCATAAAATTCAAGAAACTGAAAAAGTAGTAAATCCTAGACAGATTCAACGAAATTTAGAAAAATATGAGCAGCAAAGTCGAGAAGCAAAACAAAGAATTGAAGAAATTGATGGAAAAGATAGAATGGATTATAAAGATTTTGAAGCTAGAAGGAAAGATGTGGAAACACTTCATAAACTTCAAGAAAAATCTTTACAATTAGAACAACAACAGAATTACTTAGAAAAGCATTCTCCAGAAGATTTGAAAGAACGAATTTTAGAGGATTATAAAAAATCTGTTTATTATATTTCTGAAGAAGAAATAAGTAGTATTACTCCTCCGACTTCGCAAGCTTTACTAGAAAAAATTAAAAGTTTCTCATTTAAGAAAAAAGTACGAGCTGCTATTATTGCAATTGTTGCTGCTGTTACTTCTTTAGGAGCATTTAAAACAGCTGATTATAATTCTTCTTTAGCAGAAGTGAAGGCTATTGAAAGTCAGGAAAATGTTGATATAGAAAATGAAGAAGAAAAGAAGGAGGTTCCTGAAAGTTCTTCTGAAATTTCTAGTCAAATAGATATTGAGCAAGGACAGGAGAACATTACAGAAGAACATCCAGTATTAGAAGATTCTCCGGTAGAAGAAGATGTCGATGAGGCAGAAGATGTTTCTGATTTAGAAAAAGATTTTACAGATGCATTTAGTGTTTTTGTTAATGGTCCAGAGCAGGCGGCACTTAACAAAGTTGTTGATGGTGTTGATAATACTGTTTATGCAACTGCAGAAGATGCTTTAAAAGAACAGAATCCAATGCATGCTATAACAACTTCTGCGAACTGGGAAAATGCTGTTCCTGGTGGTATCTATGCAATGGTTGATGGACAAGTTGTAGCAATTCCTTATGATCAAGTTCAAAATTATATTGATCAAGGTTATGAAGTAGTATCTGCTTATGAAAATGATGAAGGTAGTTTAGGATTTTTACACTTAGACAATACGTCAGAAAGTAAAGTAAGATAATGGAGGTATTTTATGGAAAATAGAATTAATAAAATTATGACATTAAAAGATGGAAAAAAATACATTATATTAAATCAAGCAATTTATAAGGAAAAAAATTACTATTTAGCTGTAAGAATTACAGATAATGGTGAAGATGTTACAGATGAATTTCGAATTATTGAGGAAATTGATAAAGATAACAAAAAATATATTCGAGATGTAAAAGATGAAAAAATGATTCAATTATTATCAAAGTATTTACAACCCGCTGAATAAGGAGAATAAAAATGGAACAGGAAATGATACTAGAAGATGAAATTATGGAAAATTATAGTCTAGATGGTATTTATGAAGAAATTGAATTTTTTTCAGAAGTAACTCCAAAATTAACAAATGCACTTAAAAATCCTAATTTTTTACAGAGTATGAAAATTTACTTTCAGTTCAAAACATTATAAAATGAAGAAAAAAAGAAAAATAGGTTGAATAATCTATTTTTTTTCTGTTATAATGAAAGGGAATAGATAATAACATTAATTAAGAAAGGCAAGTGAAATTATGTATAAGTATACAAGTAGAAGTGAAAAGGAAACGATTGAATTAGCAGAAAATATTGAAAGTGAGAAATTTCCTAATATGGTGATCTGTCTAGAGGGAGATTTGGGAAGTGGGAAAACGGTATTTACGAAAGGTTTTGCGAATAGTTTAGGAATTGAAGAAACGATTACGAGTCCTACGTTTAATATTATAAAAGAATATACAACAGGAGAAATGGAGCTTTATCATATGGATGTTTATCGATTAGATGGAGCAAAAGAAGATTTAGGAATTGAAGAATATTTTACCAGAGGTGGAGTAACTATTATTGAGTGGGCGGATATGATTCAAGATATTCTACCAGAAGAAAGACTCGAAATTCGTTTTAAAATATTAGATGACGAAGAAGATACGAGAGTTATTGTCATAACTCCTTATGGAAAGAAGTACGAAGACTTATGCGAAGCAGTACTATAACTTTATACATAGATACTTCGAGTAGTTATCTTTATACCGGTCTATTAATAGGGAATAAATTGAAGGCGTCTTGTATGGAGTATTTAGGAAAAGATTTATCGACTTATGCTCTTTCTAAAATTGCTAAGATGCTCGAAAATTCATCGATTAAACCGGAAGAAATTGATCGGATTATGGTAGTAAATGGTCCAGGGTCTTTTACAGGAATTCGTATTGGAATTACCATCGCCAAGACCTATGCGTGGGCTCTTCATAAAGAAATCATTACGATCAATAGTTTGGAAGCAATGGCCGTTTCTTTAAAAGAAGAAATTTATAAAGTACCACTCATCGATGCTAGACGTGGATATGTTTTTGCAGGAATTTACGACCAAGAAAATCAAGTTGTTTTAAAGAATCAATACATTCGTTTAGAAACTTTGGTCGAAGCTGCAAACAGTTTGATTCGTCCTTATAAATTCATTACCAATGATGCTCTTTCTCTAGAACACGTAAGTTATATTCCTGATATTGAAAAAATTGTAGAGACATTTCAAAACCGTACGCCTTTAAATCCTCATGCTGTAAATCCAGAATATTTAAAAAGAACAGAAGCAGAAGAAAATCAAGGAATTCAAACCGAATGATTGAAGAAGTAACCAAAAAAGATATCAACAGTCATCAAGAACTCCAAAAACTTTTTCCACAAAAAACTGTGGATTTCTTTTATCAAGAAGAAAATCCTTTTCGAAAGCTCTACAAAATCGAAGAGGATGATTCTAAAATTGTGGGATACCTCATTTTGGATTTGTTGTATGAGAGAATGGAACTCATTCAAATCGAAGTTTTAAAAGAAAAACAAAATCAAGGATACGGTAAAAAGATGCTCGATTATATGTTAGAATTAGCAAGAGAAAGCAAGGTACAAAATATTACTTTAGAAGTAAGAATGGATAATGAAAAAGCAATCCACTTATATAAAAAATATGGTTTTCAAGAAGTTGGAATCCGTAAAAATTATTACCATGATCAAGATGGTATACTCATGGAAAGAAAGATGATGTAAATGAATAAAAAAGATATGTATATACTAGGAATTGAAAGTAGTTGTGATGAAACCAGTTGTTCTATTGTTAAAAACGGGGAAGAAGAAATTGCGACTGTAGTACTTTCGCAAATTGACATTCATAAAAATTTTGGAGGAGTAGTTCCAGAAATTGCAAGTCGTCATCATGTAAAAAATATTACGATGGTAATTGAAGAATGTTTAGAAAAAGCCAATATGACTTTGGATGATATCGATGCGATTGCGGTAACGGAGGGACCTGGATTAATCGGTTCTTTGTTAGTTGGAATGGAAGCTGCCAAAACGCTTAGTTTTGTAACGGGAAAACCTTTAATTCCGGTTCATCATATTGCAGGACATATCTATGCAAATAATTTGGTAAAACGGTTAGAATTTCCTCTTTTGTGTTTGGTTGTAAGTGGTGGACATACGGAATTTATCTATATGGATAAAGATTATTCTTTTAAAAAATTAGGAGGGACTCTTGACGATGCTGTTGGAGAATGTTATGATAAGGTTGCAAGAGTGATTGATGTTCCCTATCCTGGAGGTCCTATGATTGATCGTTTAGCCAAAGAGGGCGAGCCACGCTATCCACTTCCGATTCCTTTAAATGATGATACTTATAATTTTTCTTTCAGTGGGTTAAAAAGTGCAGTTATTAACCTTGCTCATAATTTAGAACAGAGAAAGGAAGAAATCAATAAAGAAGACCTTGCTGCATCTTTTCAAAATGTTGTCTTAGACGTTATTTTAAAAAAGACGCGAAAAGCGATTCGGGAGTATCCTGTTCAAAACTTAATTATAGCAGGGGGAGTTGCAGCAAATAGCTCTCTTCGGGAAGCTCTACAAAATCTTGCCGAGGAGGAACAGATTCATCTTACAGTTCCAGAAATGAAATACTGTACAGATAATGCAGCGATGATTGCAGCAGCAGCATATTATGCGAACAAAAGAGGAGATAAAGCATCCCTTATTATAAATAGTAAATCTACCATGGAACTAAAATAAGGAGGTATCATGAAAAATTACAAAGAATTATTGAAACTCATCAAGGAATATGAAAAAACAGAAATTTGGAAAGACATCAGTGGGGACGATATATTTGAAATTACCGGCTATCAAACTCCGATTTTTGTATCTCTTTTAGGACAAGCTGGAATTATAAAAGAAATTAATATTTATGTAGGTGAAAACGAATTATATGACCAATATGATATTACTTACGGAGAATATCAGAAACATCCGGATGGACCTTTTCGTGTTTCTTGCTATAAACTTGTTGTAGAAGATGCTGAAGATTTGTTTAGTAATGAAGCGAAAGAGATAGCAAGAAAGAATCGTTTGCCAAAGGATAAAGCTATTTTTCGCCTTCAAAAAGGATGCCCTATTAAACTTATTTCTGAAGAAGAAGCAAAAAGTTTGATTCCAATTATGAAAGATCTTTTAAAAATTGTTGATTATTTGAAAAAGAATCCTGTAAAGTTTCCAGAACAAGCAAAAATTGATGAAAAATATGCTTTTACTGTTCGAGGAGATGAAGTAACTTATGAGAAAAAAGTCTATCCATCAGGACATTTAATTAGAGTGGAATCTAATAAAATTGATGAAGAAATTTTAAATAAGGTACTTATTTTTAGTCAAAAGGGAACTTTTGGTGTAGGACTCTTTTATGGCCCTTTCTACAATCAAGAAGAACAAAAATATAGTTTGTTGTTAATGATTATGGATTTAGACTCTGGAAATCTTTTAGATGCCCAAGCAATTGCTCACAAAGATTTAGATGATGTACCAAACTATTTATTATCGGCTTTCTTAAAACTTCAGAGATACCCAGAAAAAATTGCCTTCACATCAACCGACTGCTTTTTAAGATGTCAATATTTAATTCCTGAACTTAAAATGGATTATAAAATAGATACAGAAATGACTCCTTTATTTGATGCCTGGTTAAAGCTTAGAGATTTTTTAGAAATTAAGAATAATCAAGGTAGAAACTAACGAAAGTTAGTTTTTTTTCTTTAGAATTTCGATTATTTCAAAACACCAGATTTTTGCCTCCATCATATAATAAATTGTATAGAAGGAGGAAATATGAAAAAAATTTTAAGTGTATTTGTTGTGATTGTTGTCTTTTTAGCAGGAAGCTTTATCATTTTTAAGAGTCAAAAAGAAGAGAACAATCTAAGAAAACTTACGGTTGCAGAAGTTGCTCATACCATCTTTTATGCTCCCGGTTATGCAGCAATTAGTGAAGGATACTTTGAAGAAGAAGGACTTGAACTTGAACTTGTATTAACGCCCGGTGCGGATAAAGTAGCAGCAGCTGTTTTATCAGGAGATGCAGATATCGGATTTTCTGGAAGTGAAGCCACGATTTATGTTTATGAGGGTGGAGAAAAAGACTACCTAAAAACATTTGCACAAATTACGCAAAAAGATGGTTCTTTTATCGTATCTCGAGAGAAAATCGATAACTTTACTCTACAAGATTTAGTCGGTAAAGACGTCGTTGGAGGACGTGCTGGAGGAATGCCGGAAATGACTTTCGAATGGGCTCTTCGTCAAAATGGAATCGATCCTAAAAAAGATTTAAACATCGATACTTCGATTGCCTTTGCAGCAATGGGTGGAGCCTTTATTGGTGGGCAAGGGGACTTTGTTACTTTGTTTGAACCAACGGCTTTAGAAGTAGAACAACAAGGATATGGATATGTTGTTGCGAGTGTAGGAGAATTAGGAGGAGTTGTTCCATATACTTCTTATAGTGCTCGAATTAGTTTTATTGAAAAGAACAAAGATGTTATTGAAAGCTTTACTAGAGCTTTGCAAAAAGGTTTGGATTTTGTCCATAATAGTACCGATGAAGAGGTTGCATCCTCTATTTTACAATTTTTCCCAGACACTTCTTTAAATGATTTAGTAAAGGTTATTGCAAGATACAGAAGTATTGATGCATGGCCAAAAACGACAACATTTACAGAAGAATCATTCAACCATTTACAAGAAATTATGAAAGCATCTGGTGATTTAGAGAAAATGGTTGATTATAATGATTTGATTTACCAAGCGGATTAAGATGAAAAGTCCCTTATTAAAAATCAATCATTTGAAGAAAGTATACCATGATAAAGATGGCGAAATCGATGCCGTTTTAGATGTAACTTTGGATATTTATGATAAAGAGTTTCTAGTCATTGTAGGGCCCTCTGGTTGTGGAAAAAGTACCATTTTATCGATTCTTGCAAATCTAGAGCCCAAATCGAGTGGAGATATTGAAGTTCGAAAAAAGAACTTAGTAATGGGGTATATGTTGCAAAAAGATTCTTTATTTCCATGGCTTACCATTTTAGATAATTGCCTAATCGGTTTAAAAGTTACGAAAAGTTTAACAGAAGAAAGTAAAAATAGAGTGATTGAACTTTTAGATACGTATGGGTTAAAAGAATTTAAAAATAAATATCCAGATAGCTTATCGGGTGGTATGAGGCAAAGAGTTGGTTGACCTCTCCATAGACACGAAACTTTTAAAAAATAAAAATCGGGGATTCATATTTATAGAGATTTATAATATAATTGTAATAGATATGGAGGTACAAAAATGAAGAGAAATAATATGTATGGATTAGCAACGTTTGCTCTTGTTTTGATTCTTGTCTTAACGGGATATTTTGTAACGAAAGCATTAAGTCCTAAAAAGACGGAGACGACAACGATTGAAGCAACGGTTATGAAAGTTACGGATGATGAATTTTCGATTCGAGATAAAAATAATGCGATTTATACTTTTTCGAAAGAAAATTTGGAATTTGATGTTGGAGAAAAAATTGTTATTGAGTATGCCGGTTTACTCGATAAAAATAAAGAAAAACAAGATGGAAAAATTATCAACTATTCAACCATTGGAGTAATGAGTGATGAAAATGGAATACCAGAGGACTATCTAGATGATGGAATTTTTAAAAATTATTATGTTTTAGCCTATAATAAATTAAAAACTTTAACGACGGATGAGAAAATTGCTCAACTATTACTTGTTCGCTATCCGGATACCAATCAAAAAGAAATTCTTGCTAAGAATCAGTTTGCAGGATATGTTTTCTTTGAAAAAGATTTTAAAGATAAAACAGAAGATGCTGTAAAAAAAGAAATAGAAAGTTTGCAGAACGTAAGTAAAGTTCCAATTTTAACAGCAGTAGATGAAGAGGGTGGTAGTGTTGTTCGGGTAAGTAGTAACACGAATCTTGCTAAAGAAAAATTTAAATCCCCAAGAGAACTTTATTTAGAAGGAGGAATGGGAAGAATTCGGGAAGATACGGTAACGAAAAGTGCTTTATTAAAAAATTTAGGACTCAATTTGAATCTTGCTCCGGTAGTAGATGTCTCAACGGATGAAAACGATTATATGTATAGTCGAACGATTGGTGAGGGAGTGGATATTACTTCTACTTATGCAAAAACCGTTATTGAAGCAAGCAAAGGTACAGGAGTATCTTATACTTTAAAACATTTTCCGGGTTATGGAAACAATGAAGATACACATAAGGATGTAGCTTCCGATCAAAGAAGTTATGAAGATATTGAAAAAAATGATTTGCCTCCTTTTAAATCAGGAATTGATGCTGGGGCAGAGGCGATTTTAATTAGTCATAATACGGTTAATAGTATTGATTCTACCAATCCTGCTTCTCTTTCTCCAAGTGTTCACAATGTTTTAAGAAATAAACTTGGGTTTACCGGAATTTCGATTACAGATGACATAGCAATGAAAGCACTGGATCCAATTGAACGACCTTCTGTAAAAGCACTCTTAGCTGGAAACGATTTAGTCATTACGACGGATTATGAAAAAAGTATCCAAGAAATTAAGACAGCTTTAGAAAATGGTGAACTGAATGAAAATATAATTAATAAAGGAGCATTTCGTGTCATTGCTTGGAAATATTATAAGGGGCTTATGGTTGAAACTTTAAAATAGAAAACGTTTAAACTTTCTTTTCATAAATTGTAGAAAATAAAAATACAATAAATAGAAAAGGAAGTTTTTTTAATGAAAGTAATTTATGAGATTATTGAAAAACAAAATTTAAAAACAGATTTGGAATTAGAAAAAATAATTACTCAAAAAATCTATAAAATTCTTTGTGAAAAAATACAAGAAGATAGGGAAGATAAGTGAAAAATATGGGGGAAAAGAAAAGAGTTGGTATTTATTTAAGGTTATCCGATGAAGACAGAAATAAAGAAAGTAAACTCGATCGAAGTGAATCGATTAAAAACCAAAAACACTTATTATTAGAGGAGATTGAAAGAAGAGAAGATTTTGTTTTGATGGACGAATATTGCGATGAAGATTTATCGGGGGCAGGAACTTATCGACCAGAGTTTGAGCGTTTAATTCGGGATTGTGAGAAAGGAAAATTAGATATTGTATTATGTAAAAGCCAATCGCGGTTTTCTAGGGATATGGAAATTATTGAAAAATATTTACACAATAAATTTATTGAATGGAATGTGCGGTTTATAAGTCTTTCGGATAATGCGGATACAGAAAATGTTGGAAATAAAAAAGCCCGTCAAATTAACGGCCTTGTAAATGAATGGTATTTAGAGGATGTTTCGAACAATATTCGCAGTGCTTTTCATGCGAAGATGGTACAAGGAGAATTGATTTCTCCCTTTGCTTCTTATGGTTATAAAATATCGGAAGAAGAT
>CANQHK010000031.1 GCA_947623645.1 uncultured Bacilli bacterium | reverse complement strand
GCTTCCAAATTAATCTTTCGAACAGCAAAAGAGCAAGATGCAATCGTAATTTTAAAGACAGCATCTTTCCTACCTTTCTTTCCCTTTTGTTGTTCTCCTTTCATCCCTTTTCCAAGAAACTGAATTTGATCTTTCATCTCTTCATAGGGAAGATCTAAAAAAACACTGATGAGATAAGCTGGAAGATGAGGATAGTCTTCATTCGCAAAGACCTCTTTAAAACTAGCATCATACAAAATTGGAACATAATAATTTTTATTCTCAATATATTCTCCTAACGTCCGCCTTTTCATCCTTTCTTCCATATTTTCTAATAATTTTGTCGTCGTAGAATCCCTCCTTTCATTTTTTATTACGACTTGAAGGCTTGTCCAAATTTTACCTTCTACTATTTTATTATTCGTAAAAAAAATCAAAATGTCATCATTAAATTTCAAAAGTTAGCGATGTTATACTTTTCCAAACAAAAAAAGATACGAATTATTAAAAATCCATATCTTTCTAAAAAAAGAAAATTTTTCTATTATTTACTTTTTTTTTCAAGAAGTCGTAAAGAATTAAGAACGACCGTCAAACTACTAAGGGTCATTGCAAGAGAAGAGGCCATCGGATTAAAGACAATTCCAAAATTCCGAAAAACTCCCATTGCAAGAGGAATCATACAAACATTGTAGAAAAAGGCGAAGAAGAGATTTTGATAAACAATTCGCATCGTTTTTTTACCCAACTGAAAGAGTTCTAATAATTTTGAAATTTGATCATCCATCAATAAAACATCCGAAGAATCTGCTGCAATATCTGTTCCACTATGGAAACTGACACCAATCGTTGCAAGAGCCAAACTATAAGCATCGTTAATTCCATCTCCAACCATCATAACCTTTTTTCCTTGATTTTCCAAATCTTCAATAAATTTTCCTTTATCTTTTGGAGAAACATTGGCTAAAACATTGGAAATACCGAGCGTCCTAGCAACTCTTTGTGCCGTATTTTCATGATCCCCCGTAACCATCCAAACATCTTTTCCTTGCCTTTTCAAAGAAGAAATAATTTTTTTAGCATCGGTTCTTACAACATCCTGAACTCCAACCAAAGCAAGAACTTTTCCCTCTTCAATCAAATAAACAATACTAGAGCCCTCTTTTGTTAGAACATCTTCATCACCAAGATGGGTATTTTCTATTTTCAATTTCCGAAAAAGTTTTCCACTTCCAATAAAAACTTCTTTCCCCCGAATTTTTGCTTGCACTCCTATTCCTGCTAAATTTTGAAAATTGCTGGTAGAAGAAAGCATTAAATGTTTCGTTTGGACATACTGCAAAAAGGCTTTCGCAATAGGGTGCGTAGAATTTTGTTGAACACTGGCAATCTCCGCTAAAATCTCATCATCTTTTCTTTTACTATAATTATAAACTTTCGAAATTCTTAAATTTCCATAAGTAAGCGTTCCCGTTTTATCAAAAACAACTGTATCAATTTTCGGAATATTCTCGATAATCTCTCCCGACTTAACAAGCACTCCACGCTTTGTAAGATTCCCTTCACTTGCAAAAAGAGCAAGTGGAGTCGCAAGACCCAAAGCACAGGGACAAGCAACCACTAAAACATTGACAAACGAAACAAAGGAAGAAAGGAATGAAAGTCCACAAAGGAGAGAACCAATCAAAGTAAGAACAGCAAGAAAAAACAAAACGGGTACAAAATAACTGCAGACAACATCCGCAATTCTTTGAATCGGAGCTTTCTTATTTCCAGCCTCAACGACATATTGAACAATTTCTGAAATCGTAGAATTTTTTCCAATTCTTTCTGCTTGATAGTGAACCACTCCATCTAAATTAATACTTCCTGCAACGACCGCATCTCCTTTTTTCTTTTTAACAGGAGTCGATTCCCCCGTAATAAAAGCATCGTCAAAATGAGCGCTTCCCCAAACAATTTTCCCGTCCACTGCTACCCGCATTCCAGGTTGAACAACCAAAATATCATTTTTGTGAACTTCGTCAATCGTTACTTTCTGAATGCCTCCATCTTTTTTTAAGTAAGCCTCATTTGGCGTAATCTGCACAAGTTCCCGAAGAGCTTCCTTCGTTTTTAAAAAATTGTTTTCGGAAATTCTTCGTCCCAACTGAATAAAATAAAGAATCATTATACAAGATTCAAAATAAAGACTTGAAGTATAAGAGAAATCTCCCAAAAAAATCATCATCATCGAAAAGAAACTATAGAAAAAACTAGCAAAAACTCCCAATGATACAAGCGTATCCATATTATAGGTTCGATGAATCAAATTTTTGATTCCACTGATTAAAATATCTCTTCCATAATAGAAAAATGGAAGCGTAAAAAGGAATAAAACAAGAGCATAGTTTTTCGGAGAAGTCATAGGAGATAGAAAAGGAATCTCCGGAAGACCAACCATATGTCCCATAGAAATATATAAAACCAAAAGAGCAAGAATACCATAAAAAAGAACCGGTTTATAAGAAACTTTTTCATCTTTCTCTTCTTCGGGATGATATTCTCCTAAACTATGAAATCCAGCCTCCTCGACATATCGATTTAAATCTTTTATCGTAAGCGAATCATCATAAGAGATAGAGGCTTGTGCTAAAACTAAATTAACTTCCGCACTTTCTATTTTTTCTTGTTTATTCAAATATTTTTCTAAGCCCGCTGCACATCCACTACAAGTCATTCCCTCAATTTTTAAAAGAATATGTTTCATAATTTTTCCCTCCTATCAATCTAATTTTTTAAACAAATCCATCACTTCATCGAGAACTTCTAAATGATTATTTTGAATATCTGTAACAACACAAGTTGCTAAATGTTTTTTTAAAATTTCTTTACCAAGACTCTTTAAGGACTGATCAATCGCCGAGATTTGAATTAAAATATCTCCACAATATCGATCCTCTTCAACCATCGAAAGAACGCCACGAACTTGACCTTCAATAACATGAAGACGGTTCGTAAGCCTCTTTTTATCTTCAACACTTCGATTGGTATGTCGTACTTTTTCATTAATCATATTTTTCACCCAGATAAATAATAACACCCCTAAGGGGTCTATGTCAAGAAAAAAAAGAAAATTTGTTGTCGATAAAAAAATATGCTAAAATAAAGAAAATAGAAGAAAGAAGGAAAAAGAAATGGAGAAAAGATTCATCGTTCAAAAAGGAACAATCGATGAGTGGGAAATTGCAAGTTCCATCGAAGGAAATTTAGAATCCAAAAATCTTGTTCTGATGGTTCATAGTGGTGGATATGACCGAGATGAAAATGGATTTTATCCGGTTCTAGAAAACGGAAAAATCAAAAAAGAATGGAAAGATGGTAAAAATAAAATTGTTCTTACCAAAAAACCTTATGGAAATTATCAAAGATTATCGGGAGAATTACAAGCCGAAAATTTAGATTGTTGCATTGTAAGAATCGATGTTAGAAATCATGGAGCAAGTACAAAAAATGGACAAATGGACGAACGTGAAACTTCTTGGGAACGTTTTGCTAGAGATTTATCTTCTGTAATCGACAAGGTAGAAGAGGAATTTGGAAGCAAGTCCATTCATCTCGTTGGAACTTGCCTTGGAGCATTAATCTGTCAATACTATGTAACAGGAACCGGAAGAAATGAATCAGAACCCATGAAAAATCGAGGAAACGTAAAAAGTCTAACCTTCATAAGTCCTTTAAGTACACAAGTTTTATCGACAGAAAACCCCAAAACAGAGCTAAGTAAAAAAAGACGAAAGACCATTTACGAAGAAGGAAAAAAATTCACTTTAATGAAAGGTCTTTTTGAAGGAAAAGAAACCATCGAAGAAGCAAAAAGAAATGCCGACTTAACAGAAAAAGTTGCACAGTTAGAAATTCCTACCCTCTTGATTACTTCCAAAACCGATCGTCTAATCCCTTTTGAAATGACGAAGCAGATAATCGATTGTATGAAAAAATACAATCCCAATTTTCAAGAAGTCATTCTAAAAAGAAGTGAACAAAATGGATTCACAGTAAAAGATTGGGAAGAAGACGATGAAGTAAACACCCATGGTTTTGCCGATCATTGTTTTTATGACCCCGAATCAAGTGATATTTGTCTTAGAATAGAAACAAGTTTTTTAAAAGAACAATTAGAAAAAGAAAAAGAACTAGAACATTTCTATAGAAAATTCTAGTCTTTTTAAAAATTATAAACGAAGTAAAAAGGTTTCAAAAGCAATATTTTGATAAGTCTTTCCCATCTTAACATTCCGATCAATATGAGCAAGTTGATCCAAATAGTGAAGTAATTCTTTTTCTTGAAATTCAAAAACCATCTCTCTTGCAAGTTTTACAGGATAAGGATGACTTCCAATAATTTTACCAATTTCTTCATCGCGATGAATCGTCTTCGATAAAATCTTCACTTGATAAAAAAGACGAATTTTATTGGCAAGTAAAATCAAAATTTTCATAGGTTCTTCATTATGAAGCAACATGTCTTCATAAATTTGAAAAGCCTTTTTTTTATTTCTTTTTAAAATAGCATCGACCAAAGCAAAAACATCATCATCGATGGTAAGAGGAACCAAACAATCAATATCTTCTCTTGTAATCTTTTTATCTTCTGACTTATAAAGTTTTAATTTATCGATTTCATTCATAATTCTTTCGGGATTATTTAACGTCCGATCCATCAAATACCGTTTATCAGTAAAACTGATTTCATAATCTTCCAATTCCCGGTCCATAAGCGATATAAGATTCGTGGAAAGAGAAAGAATTTTGGCCTTCGTCTTCAACTTTTTGACAATTGCTTTTCTCTCATCCAGTTTACTACAAACGAGAATTAAAAGATTATCAGGATGAGGATGTTCAATATATTTCATAAGAAGATCGATGTTCTGTTCAACGACATTTCGAGGTTTCTCCCCAGTTAAAAAATAGCAATTATAACAAACGACGACCTTCTTATTGGTCAAAAAATTAAGCGTATCCAAATCCTCTATAGCAGATTCAATAGAGGTTTCTTTCATATCATAAGAAATTTTTTCGACATCTTCTTTTCCGATAACTTTCTGGATTTCTTCTTGAATAAGAAAAGAATCCTCTCCCTCTAAAACATAGACTCTATCCATGATTTTCCTCTAAAATCGTACAAACGGAAGATAAAATTTCTTCTTTTTTAGAAATGTCTTTAACACCACCTTGAGCAAAAGTAGCACTTCCTCCACCGTTTCCTCCAACTTTTTGAAGAACCGTTTTCAAAATTTCTCCAGCTGATAAGGTCGATGTACTTTTTACAACACATTGCACACTATCTTTATTAGAAGCAATAAGGAAAATAAAACCATTTTCAAGTCGATTTGCAAGAGCATCGGCAATATTTTTCAAAAGTTTAGCATTCTTAGAATCAACTTCTGTAACGATTGCTTGAACATCTCCAAAATCTTTCATCTTATCAAAATAAGAATCCACATCTTCAAATGCTTTCTGCTCTTTCTTTTGTTGATAAGATTTTTCTAGATTTTTAACCTCGATTTGCAATTGTTCCAACTCATTTTTTTCTTGAACAACATCAGCATAACTTTCTGGTTCAATTCCTCGCATTGGAAAATGAAAGTCTAACTGAATTCCGTCTTGTTTTGCTTCTTGAACAAGATTTTTCGATTTCATCAAAAGTTTTAACTTTTCATCACTGTAAGGGCGAATTGCTTCATACAATCCATCCGTAATATCTTCTCCTGTAAGAGCAACAATACGGTAAACATTACTTCCCTTACTTTCTGCAGATTGAATGGCAAACTTATAAATATTTTCCGTATTCTTCGTATGACATCCACCACATAATTCAATCGAATTTCCAAAACGAACAACCCGAACAATATCGCCATACTTTTCACTAAATAAAGCCATAGCACCCATCTTTTTAGCTTCATCAATAGCCATTTCTGAAACTTCCCGGTCAATTCCCTCAGCAATCATTTGATTCACCAAATTTTCCACTTTAATCAAATCATCATCCATTAATTTACCAGTATAGGTAAAATCAAACCGAAGCATATTTTCATCAACTTTACTTCCTGCTTGCTTAATCGTATCGCTAATAACGGTTTGTAAAGCATACTGCAAAAGGTGTACAGAAGAGTGGTTGGCTTCAATTCTCTCTCTTTTTGTAACATCAATTTTACAAGTAACACTATCTCCTACATGAATCACTCCATCCAAAATTTTAAATTGATGTAAATTCTGTCCATTTGGAGTCTTCTTAACATCGATAACCCGTGCCTTAAAGTTTTCTCCAATAAGCATTCCAGTATCTGCTACCTGTCCACCACTTTCGGCATAGAAACAAGTTTTATCAAGAATCGCATATCCCGTTTTTCGAACACTTTGAACGGCCTGATCACTTTCAAATAAAGCAACAACCTTCCCTTTTTGGGTAAACTTATCGTAATAGAAAGTAGAAGCAACATCACATTTCAAAAGAGCAGCATTTTGTTGATTCATAGCACTCTCTTGTTTTCTTGAATTTTTTGCGAGCGTCCTTTGTTCTTCCATATATTTTTCAAATTCTTCCCGAGATGTAGTAAACCCAGCATCACTCAAATATTCTAACGTTAACTCATAAGGAAATCCATACGTATCATAAAGTTTAAAGACTTCTTTTCCAGAAATAGATTTATCTTTTGCCTGCTCCATTAATTCAAAAAGTCTCTTCTCCCCTGCTGCTAAAGTCTTATGGAACAAATTTTCTTCTTCAAAAACCTGATTTTTAACCCGTTCTTTAGTCGTAAGAACATCCGGATAAGATTCTTTCATAATATCGACAACGACATCGACAAGTTTATAAAGAAAAGCATCTTCTAAACCAATCTTCTTCCCCATACGGACACTTCTCCGTAAAAGTCTTCTTAAAACATAACCCCGTCCAACATTTTCAAAAACAGCTCCATCCGATAAAGCCATCGTAATTGCCCGAATATGATCAGCAATTACTTTAAAAGGCATATCTCCATTATAAAGAACACCACTAAGTTCTTCAATTTTCTGAATAATTGGAACAAACAAATCTGTATCGAAGTTCGAATCGACATCTTGAAAAATACAAGCCCACCGTTCAAGACCTGCTCCAGTATCAATATTTTTGCTAGGAAGTTCTTTATATTCTTCTCGAGGAACTCCTTCTTTCGAATTAAATTGACTAAATACATTATTCCAAATTTCTACATAACGTTCCTGTTCCTCATCGTTTTTAAACTTCTTTAAGGCATCTCCCTCTGGATCATATTTACTTCCACGGTCATAGAAAATCTCTGAATCCGGTCCACAAGGACCCTCTCCAATTTCCCAAAAGTTTTCTTTCAAACGAATAATATGGTCTTCTGGAACCCCTAAACTCTTCCATTTATTATAAGCATCATCATCTTGGATATAAACACTCATATAAAGTTTATCCACATCAATTCCAAAATACTCTTCACTGGTAAGTAACTCAAAAGCAAATTCGATGGCTTCTTCTTTAAAATAATCTCCAATCGAAAAATTTCCCATCATTTCAAAGAATGTCTGATGTCTTTTGGTAAGTCCAACATTTTCAATATCATTGGTTCGAATACATTTTTGAATATTGACAATTCTTCTAGACTCTGGACGAACCGTACCATCAAAATATTTCTTTAATGGAGCAACCCCAGCATTAATCCAAAGCAAAGAATCATCATCAACCGGAATTAATGAAGCACTTTCTACCCTTTTATGTCCTTTTCCCTCAAAAAAACGAAACCAAGTTTCACGAATTTCATTACTCGTCATTCTTCTCATGTTTTTCCACCTCTTTAATAACTTTTTCTGCGTCTTTTTGTAACCCCTCTAAAGTTCGATTAATAATTTTATAATCGTATCCATCATAACCAATAAGAGCTGTTTCTGTAATATGACTCGCTTGTTTTTCCGTCATACCACTTGAGTATTTTCCTTCTCGTTCAATGGAAATCGCAACCGTCGAATCATATTTTTTTCGAATTTCCTCAATTTCAATTGGAAAACGAACATCATCGACAATAAAATCATCGAAGAAATTAGAAAGAACAGAAATATCTTCTTGCAAACGATGGATGTGAAATAAAGGCATATTCATTTTTTCCCGAATAATCTCCGTTCCGAGTTGTTGAAGTAAATCGCGAGGCTTCGTTTCATCGCTTCCATCCCAACCAAAATAATCTCGACAATATCCCTTTAAAGTTCGCATAAGTTCGATCGAACAAACCTTTCTCCCTCTCTTTTCAAGTTCTTCTTTTAAATATTGTCCAAAAGTATTTTTTCCACTTCGACCACGTCCTGCAATCAAATAAATCATATCTTTCCACTTCCTTTCTATAAATATTTTTAAATGCCATCGACAGCATAATCATATAGCCATTGCTTTAAATCGTTATTATCTCCCGTTTCATAATAAGCAATCAATTTTTCTAAATATTCTCCAATCTTTTCAACAGGAACACTAATAATTCCCATTCCCAAACGAATCATTTCTTTATTCGCAATCAAATTAGCAACACGCTTATTCCCGTCAATAAACATTTGACTTCTTTGAATAAAGCAAAAGAGTTCAAGGCATCTTTCTAAATCCTGATGGTTTTCCAAAATATGAGCAAGTTCTTCTTCATAGTTACATTCTTCTGGAAGCTTAGGTCGCCAAGAAGTCCCCGTAATCCCAACACCTCGATCTCGAAACTCCCCTAAAGGTGTAATATTCTGTCCCTTACAAACTTCAAAATGAACTTTTTTAATATAGTCGATGGTAAGTTCTTCATCAATCGTTGAAAGAACAAATTCCCAAGCATCTTTAAGTCCCTTTAATTTGAGCATATCATCAACAGAGATCTTTCCGGTATTAACATTATTCATAAAAGCATAAGTATCCGCAAAAGTTACAGCAATTCCTTCTAGATTCGCACTTTTATAAATATTATCGACCAATTTTCTCTTCGCAAAGAAAATATTATCTTCCTTTGTCATCTGATATTTATTCTCCATCATACACCTCCTTAAACAGAAAACAAAAGACCTATCGTAGGAGCATATAAAATGCGGTACCATCCTACCTAGATCTTAATTAACTAACGAACTTTTAATAAGTCCCTAAAAACTCCGTAAGTAGCTGTTCAAGAAATCCCCTCTATTCATTTTCACCAACCATGAACTCTCTAAAAGAAAGAATCTTCCCTACTTTTCTTACATCAACGTTTTTTTATTCACTTTTAATTTTTTCTAATAAATCGTACTTTTCATTATAGTACAAACAAATTGTTTTAAAAATAGCAATGACAGGAGTTGCAACAATCATTCCTATTATACCAAAGAAATGTCCAAATAGCAAGAGTCCAATCATAATTGTTACGGGATGTAAGCTCATTGATTTTCCCATTACGATGGGTTGCAAGAAATAACTTTCAAGTCCCTGTGCAACAAGAACCGAAACGAGCGTTAAAGTTCCCACCATCGGACTGATAGAAAAAGCAACTAAAACCGTCGGAATTCCTCCAATATAAGGACCGAAATATGGAATAACATTGGTAATAGCACAGAAAAGTCCAAAAACAAGAGGAGCTTTCATACCTGCAAGAGTAAGTCCTAAAGATTGAAAAACAAAGAGAATAAACATAATTAAGAACGTTCCATGAACATAATTTTTTAAGTTCTCATTCAAACGGTCCAACAAATCACTTACTTCCTTCTTCTTACTTTTTGGAATAACACTCATAAAATTCTTCCGAATACTTCCAAAATCAAAAAGCATATAAAACCCTATAATGAGTCCAAAAATCAAATTGATTCCACCACTTACCAAACTACTTAAAAGATTCATAAGAAGATTTGGTAAATCAACGGTTAAAGAAAGTCCTAACTGATTAATCGTATCATAAACTTGTGATTTGGCATCCGTTAAATCATATCCACTAACATTAGAAATATTGGAAAAGAACGAATCGATACCATCTTTTAAATAATTAATAAAAGATGGAGTTGCAGAAACGATTTCATTAATTTGATCAGAAATCGATGGCACCGTAGTAATGGCCAAAATCACTACAAATAAAATTAAGAGAACGTACATAAAAATAGTACCTAAAATCCGATTGACCCCTTTTTTCGAAAGCTTTGTTACCAAAGGATCCAAAAGCCAAGCAATAATAAGCCCAATAAATAAAGGAGAAATACTTTTAAAATATCGAAAAGAAAAGGTAAAATTCTCCACTTAGCAAGAAGTAAAGTAAAAAGATAAATCGCCGAAATAAAGAGCATAAAAAGTAAAATCCAAAGAACTCTTACTCCAAGATGAATCCCTTCATTCATTTTTTCAATATCCAGTTTTCCATTATTTTTACGAAGCATCACAATCACCTTTCTTTATAAATTATTCTTGAATGGATTGATACCATTCCCCTAAGATTGTTTTAAGCGAACGATAAGAACTACTTGCAGCACTTTTAATAATATCCCACGTAAATCCAAAACTTTCTTTCATCGTACGAAAATCTTCTCTTGCTGTGTTGCAAGCTTCCCCCGTAACCTCACACAATTTTGCTGTAGTTTCTAAATATAAAAGAGCAGCTTTTCCCTTAAAATCTTTCATCTTTTCTTTCACAGTATCTTTATAATCTGGAAAATAAGAATCAATTTTAGCATCGATTGATAAAGCAATTTTTAATATTTTAAGTTTCGCCGAAGTCGTAAGTTCTTGAAAAGTATATCCCCGAATACTAGAACCATAAAATAAGAAATCTACAACCGTCGTAAAAGCATTCTTGGCTTTTTCAAGAAACGTCGCATCATTTTGATTCGAAGTAGAAGTAAGCTGGGCATCAAAATCTTCAAAATAAGAAACAACATCCTCTTCTTGTCGAACAGTAGGAGTAGAAGGTGTTGAAGGAAGATTTTCTTGAGGAGTAGGAACAGAAGTAGAAGAAGGTTCTAAAGAATTCGGAGAATTTGTAGAAGTTGTAGAATTTGAATTTTCTTCTTGGAAATCCCGATCCTCTTCCAAAACATCCTGAGAAGGGATTGGACTATA
>CANQHK010000030.1 GCA_947623645.1 uncultured Bacilli bacterium | reverse complement strand
CTCCTTATTTTTGTTTAGAACTATTTTTTTTAGTTAATTAAATTGTACTAAATTTTGGAAGTTTTTTCCTTATTTTTGGCGCAAAAAAATGAATTTGTGGATAAAACAAATTCATTTTTTCGTTTTCTTCTAAATTTTACCGGAACTCAAAATTTTTGCCTCAGCTAAATTTTTCCGGCAATCGAAAATCAACAATATAAATAAAATCAAATAACTTAAAATAAAGATAGATTTACATGTACTTTACATTTAAAAAATAAAAAATCTATCTCTTACCATTTTCAAAACCCTTCGTTCTTGACACTAAAAATCTGGTATGTTAAACTTAACTAAAGGTAGATGATTCGAATGAACGAACAAAATTCATATCAAAAATTGGTTCAAGAAGGTTATGAAGAAAAAGGAAATATTTCCCTCGATGTTAATTCTTTGCCAACGATTGAAATTCAAGATGTAGCTAGTCAAGGAAAGAGAGAAACAAGACATGATAAAGATATTTATTTTGATAAGAAAAGAATTGGAAGGATGTTTTTTGGGTACAATCAACAACAAATCCAACTAAAAGATGGAAGTTATGTTGATGCTGATTCTTTAATGAATGCAATGAAAAAAGCTCTTTCAACCATGGACGAAGGAACCGTTGTTGTCAATAAAAAAGGAAAATATATTGATTCTCCTTCATTATTAGCAACGGTTGTTTCTACCGCTGGAAAGATAACTCTAAAAGATGCAGAAAAAATTACCAATCAAGACGGAAGACTTGTGAGCGTAACTGGAGCTAAAAGTAATATAGAGTATAGAAAAGGAGCTTTATTTTTAGGAAATAGGGGAATTCAATTAGCCAATGGTGATTATATCTCTAAAGAAGATTTTTTGACTGCTTTAGAAGATTATATTGTTATGAAAAAGAAAAAGGAAGATAAACCTTCATATTTACCACCCAAGAATCCAATTTCAAATGGCTCTAGTGGTTCTTCTATTTCAAAATCTCCAGATTCTCATAAGGAACCTTCAAAAAGTGTTGTTGCAAGAGTTATAAAAAAATATACCAGTAAAATTCCCAAAGGCTTGTTAGCGATGTCTATTGTTTTAACCCTTGCTTCTGGTATAAAAATTAAAACAGATTATGATTTGAATGCTCCTCGTTCTTATGGAAATCAAACAGAAAAAGAAGTTGATTCTCAAACACTTGGATATAATGTTGGAGTTTTTGCCGGTCAATTAACAGATGATGATATTCTAAAAATTATTCAGGATTTAAATTTAGGAGATTATCTTTTGACTTTAGAAAATGATACTTATAATGTCAATTCAGTATTAGATGGTGCAGAAAAAACAATAGGAGAAGAATTTAATCAAGAAAATAAATATAGTGGAGATTATGAAATAACTGGATTTTCTATTGTTTATAATGAACAAATTTTATCTGCGATTGAAAATTTTGATCAGTCGTCTGTTTCTCAAAATTTAGGAAATATGATTGATCAAGTATGTCATGATTATCACTTGTCCCCAGAAGTTTTGGATATTCGAGTTCATTTAGGTGGAAATAAAGATGTTACTCGTTTAGGATGGATTGATATTCAAGATTTGATTGGCAATCAGTCCATGACACAAGAATATTTAGAACAAAAAGCTCAAAAAGCAGCAATGTTTTCTGGTACTACAGAAAATTTTGAAGGAGATTTTTTAACAATCTCTGGAAATGTTCAAATAAAAATACGTGATGAACAAGGAAATCTTCTTACAGAAGGAAATCGAGTTATGGGAAGTGATGGAAAAGAATATATTATTCATTCTCTTCATTTATCGGATACAACGATTGATCAAAAAGAAGATGGTGTGGAGATCTTGGAAGATGAAGAAATTCATAAAAAATTAACTTGGAATTTAGAAGATTGTAATTTACAAGTTGCTCTTCTACCAGCTTTGGGTACTCTTGCTGTTGCTGTTGAAAAATATAGAAAAAATAAAGAACTTGCCAAGGACCCACAATTTTATCAATTTCCAAACGATGATGAATATCAAAACTTCTTAACTGAATTTGAAAAAGCAAAGGAAAAATATGAACAGAAAAGTGGATGGAAAGAAAAAGTAGGAAGATTGTTTTTAGAAAAAAATGATGCTCTTCAAAAATTAGATGACGATCAACAAGCAAATTTAGAAGAAACAGTGAGAAAAGCTTATGAATTTCTTCAACGACAAAATCCTTCCAATTTTGATTCTTTTTCAAATAAAATAAGCTTTGAAGATGGAAAAATCTTTGTTACCTATGAAAACGGGAAACAACAGGACATTACAGATGCTGTTATGCCGTATATTCGTGAGATAGGAAAAGATAATAAGATTGTTGCAGAAGGAAGATTAGAAGGAATGGGAGAGGATATAGAGGATGGAATTCAAAGAAGATAAGGAATTTAATGACTATATTGAAAAGTATAAAAAATTATCCCTTAAAGATAAAAAACTATATGCAGAAAAACAGATTCAAGAAATTATAGCATCTCTTCAAAAATTAAATGAAATTCACCAAATTTATGAAAAAATTCTTTTTAATAGAGAAGTGGTGGATATAAGAAAAGATGATTCTAATGAAGATGATTTTGTAGAAACTGTATTTGTGTATATGTATTCTATTAAGGAATTGTTAGCAAGTTATATTGAAAGGATGGAAAATAGGAATGATTGAAAAAATAAAATTTGGAGAAATCGTTGAGATTGAAGATGGGAAAGAATATATATGTTATTGCCAATTTCAGGAAGGCGATAATGATTATGTCTTTTTAGTAAGCAATTTTAAACCTGTTGAAGTAAGATTTGCTAAGCAAGAAATAAGAAATAATCAATTACAATTTGACTTTGTATCTGATCAGCAAGAAAAACTTCATTTATTAGAAGTCTTTCAACAAAAATTTAATAATGATTCAGAAATTTCTAAGTTGCTTAATCAAATGTAAAAAAATTATACATGATTTTTGATTTACAATTTTTCTGGGATTTTTGGTAAATTAATCTTGTTTTTTATTTTTATTTTAGTATAATAAATATAAGAATAGAGGGCGATTGATATGATTTGGTTTTATAGAGATTTTTTAGATGGATTTGTCTATATTATAGTGGCTATTCTTTCTTTAATTTTTGTTATGGCTATTATAGGGTTTATTATGGAGAGAATGCAACTTAAAAAAGAACAGGAAAATCGAATGGCTGTGCTTTCAAATGATATGACTTCTCCTGCGCCTGCTCCTGTTTCTAATCCTGCACCTGCTGCTTCTAGTAATCCTATTGATACGACTAAATCGGTTGTTCCAGATAGTGTTATTCAAAAATCTCAAAATGCTGCAACGAATGACAATGTTCCTGGTGTTTTAGATTTCAATCAAATCGAAGAAAAAATGAATCAACAATAAAAAAATAGTTTTTGATATTTTGATGGAAAATTCTTGATTTTTCATCTTTTTTTTGCTATACTAATACCCGAGTATGGAAATACTCCTTGCCATTTTTATGGCCATTCGTCCAAAAGGAGGTGTGAACTGTGAAAAAATATGAAATTATGTTCATTGTAAGACCAGATTTAGAAGAAGCAAATATTAAAACTGTTGTTGAAAACATGAAGAATATGCTTATTGAAAAAGGTGCTCAAGTTCTTGATGTAAAAGAGTTGGGTCAAAGAGATTTGGCTTATGAAATCAAGAAATATTTAAAAGGATATTATTATCTTATTACAATTGAAGCGAATAATAGTGATGCAACGAATGAATTTGATCGTTTAGCTCTTATTAGTGAAGATATTATCCGTCACTTAATCGTTCGTGTAGATGTATAAAGATTGAGGTGTATTTATGAATAAAGTATTTTTAATTGGAAGACTTACAAGGGATCCTGAACTTCGTTATACAAGTTCAAATATTCCATCTGCTACTTTTTCCCTTGCTGTAGATCGTAATTTTACGAATCAAAATGGAGAAAGAGAAGCAGACTTTATTAATATCGTTGTTTGGAGAAGACAGGCTGAAAATGTTAAAAATTATTTAACAAAGGGAAGTCAAGTTGCAATTGATGGACGGATTCAAACGAGAAGTTATGATGCTCAAGATGGAAGTAAACGTTATGTTACAGAAGTTGTTGCCGATAATGTTCAATTTTTAGGACGTCCATCTGGCGGAGCACGAGAAGATTCTGCTCCTAGTAGTCAACCAGCTTTCCAAGATGAAGCTACTCCTTATGACTTTTCATCCAATACTACTCCATCTACGACAGATGTAAGTAGTGACCCTTTCAGTGATTTCGGTGCGAATATCGAAATTAGTGATGATGAATTACCATTCTAAAAGGAGGAATTATAATGGCAGAATTTTATAGAAAAAAGAAAAAAATCTGTTATATGTGCGCTGGTAAAAACGTTGATTATAAAGATGTAGAAATCTTAAAGAAATATGTAAACGAAAAAGGAAAAATTTTACCTAGACGTGTAACAGGAGCTTGTGCTAAACATCAAAGACATATTGCAGAACAAATTAAAAGAGCAAGAGCTATTGCATTATTGCCTTATACAAAGTAAGATGAACGTGTTTTCATCTTTTTTTATTGGACAAGAGCATCTATTTATAGTATAATTATATTGGGGGAAGAGCTTGGAGGACTTATGAATAAGAAACAGAGTTTTAAAGCTATAAACCGTTTTATTCGGCATTCTTCATCCATTTTTATTATGGGACATAAAGATTTGGATTTGGATGCCATTGGTAGTGCTCTTGCCATCTATCAGCTTTGTTTGAAGTTTAAAAAGAAAGCATATATTATTTTAGATGATACAAAACATGAAGCAGGAGTTCAAAAAATTTTAGATATTGTTCGAGATACTGTTATCTTTCTTAATTCTTCGAAAATAGAAAAATATAAAAATTCCAATAGTTTATTGGTTGTTGTCGATGTAAACAAAAGCCAAATTATGCAAAATGAAAAAATTTTTTCTTCGTTTCGAAAAACGGTTGTTATCGATCATCATGATTTGGGAGAAGATAGTGTTTCAGCAAACATACTATTAATTGATAAAGAGATTAGTTCTACAAGTGAACTTGTTACAGAGTTTCTTTACTTTTATAATTATCCTATACCACCAATATATGCCACCTTTTTACTTGCTGGAATTACTTTAGATACCAACAATTTTACCTCTAAAACAAATGCTAAAACCCATTATGCTGCATCGTACTTAATTCGTCATGGAGCCAGTGTAAAAGATGTTAATGTATTGTTAAAACAAGATTTGGAAGAATATATTTTAAGACAAAAAGTTATTACCGATTTGGAAGTTCTTGATGGTACGATTGCTTTTGCCAAAGGAAGTAATCGGATTTGTTATAAACGAGAAGAACTTGCTAAAATTGCAGATACTCTTTTAGAATTTAATCATATTGAAACTTCTTATGTTATGGGGAAACTTTCCGATAAAGAAATTGGAATCAGTGCTCGAAGTATCGGTACTGTGAATATTGGAGAAGTTCTAGAAAAACTTGGTGGTGGAGGAGATCAACATGATGCTGCTTGTAGAATTTCTGGAAAGACGTTAAAAGAAGTCGAAGAAGATTTAAAAAAAGTATTGGGGGAAATGAAATGAAAGTAATCTTTTTAAAAGATGTCCGTGGACAAGGTAAAAAAGGAGAAATCAAGGAAGTTAAAGACGGATATGGAAAAAATTTTCTCATTAAAAATGGGTATGCTGTAAAACTTGATGAAAAAAGTAAAGCACAACTTGATCGAGATAAGCAAGAAGAAAAACGTTTGGATGAAGAAAATCGAAAACTTGCTACCTCTCTTTCGAAAAAGTTAGAAGAAAAACCTCTTGTTTTTAAAGTAAAGACAGGAGAAAAAGACCGTGTTTTTGGAAGTATTAGTGCTAAACAAATTAAAGAGTCTTTCGATTCCTTAGGATTTTCTATTTCCAAGAAGCAAATTGAACTGGATCATCCACTAACATCTTTAGGATTTCATACCATCTCGGTTCGACTTTATAAAGATATTGTTGCGAAAGTTCAAGTACAACTTACAAAATAATTAAAAGGAGGGGGAAAATATGCCAGCTAAAACATTACCGAATGATACCTTCGCTGAACAATCTGTGATTGGTTCGATGTTTTTATCGAATTATGCACTTTCAAAAGCCTGTGAAACACTTACTGGAGATTCTTTTTTCTTGGATTCTCATGCGAAAATTTTCACGGTTTTAAAAGATTTAACGGATAAAAAAGTACCCCTTGATATTACGACTGTTTCCGCAGAATTAAAACAACGGGATTGGTTAACAACCGTCGGGGGACTGGAATATTTAACAGAAATTTTGGATTTGGTTCCAACAGCGTCCAATATTGATTATTACATTAAAATTGTTGAAGATAAAGCAATTCTAAGGAGGCTTATTGAAAAGTCTACAGAAATTGCAACGTTAGGTTACGATGAAGCAGGGGACGTTAACGAAACTTTAGATGAAGCAGAAAAAAAGATTTTATCCATCGTTAAAAATCGTCGTTCTACAGAATTTCGAAACATTCAAGAAGTTTTATATAAAACGCAAAGTGACTTGGAAAAACTTTCTGCAACGAAAGGAGAAATTACAGGTCTTCCATCTGGATTTTATGATTTGGATAAATTAACGGCTGGATTTCATGAAAACGAATTTATTATTATTGCCGCACGTCCTGCAATGGGGAAAACTGCTTTTGCCTTAAATATTGCAACACATATTGCAATGAATACAGATAAAGCTGTTGCACTTTTTAATTTGGAAATGGGGGCAGAACAAATTGCAACCCGAATGATTTCTTCTTTAGGACAATTGGAAGGGTATAAACTTCGAACTGGAAATTTGTTAAATAACGATTGGAAACGAGTGAACGAAGCAATTAGTCAATTATCAGAAGCGAAAATGTTTATCGATGATACACCGGGAATTACGATTGGAGAAATTCGTAGTAAGTGTAGAAGACTTGCCAGCAGTGAAAGTGGGCTTGGAATTGTTATTATTGACTACCTACAGTTAATTTCTGGTGGTGGAAAGTATGGCGCTAATCGTCAACAAGAAGTATCTGATATTTCTCGTAGTTTAAAGACGATGGCGATGGAGTTAAACGTTCCGGTTATTGCTCTTGCTCAGTTATCTCGGGCGGTTGAAGGAAGAGAAGATAAACGACCAATTATGAGTGATTTGCGAGAGTCTGGTTCAATTGAGCAGGACGCCGACCTTGTTGCATTCTTATATCGTGATGATTATTATAATCGAGAAGCTAGAACGGATAATAATACAAGTATCAGTGAACTCATTATTGGAAAACATCGTAGTGGTCCAACAGCTACTGTAGAACTTCTTTTTAAGAGAGATACATCAACGTTTTTAAGTTATCGAAAAGAAGATAGTGGAAAAGAGGAATAAAATGGATAGTAAAGTAATTATTTCGACGTTTGTCGCATTTTTAATTAGTTTTTTGCTTATTTTTGCACCTCATGTACAAAATCAAGGAAAAGATGAAATGCTTGCAATGGAAGATGCTAATCTTGTTTATCGTGTTTATTTAGAGGGAAAATCCATTGGAATTATTGAATCGAAATCGCAATTAGAAACGTATATCGATTCCGAGCAATCTGCTATTAAAGATAAATATCATGTCAATAAAGTTTATGCTCCGAATGATTTGGATATTGTAAAAGAATATACGTATAATGAAAATATCTCAACAGCAGGAGAAATTTATCAAAAAATTAAAGAGATTAAAGCAGAAGAGGCTTTTACTGTAAATGGTTATAGAATTGTGATTGGAGGAGTTGCTGAAGAAACAGAAGAGGGAACGGTGCAGGGAGAAGATAAAACGTTCTATGTTTTAGATAAAGCAATCTTTCAAGAAGCCATGGAAAGAACGATTAAAGCATTTGTTGATGACGATGATTATACGGCTTTCTTAAATAATACACAAACGCCGATTGTAGATACTGGTAAACTTGTTCAAAACTTATATATTGAAAATCCTATTACGATTACAAAAGAGAGAATTCCAACGGGTGAAAATATTTACATGGATGTCGATAGTTTATCCAAAGTTTTGATTTTTGGTCTTAATAATGAACAGACAAAGTATGAAGTGCAAGATGGAGATACGATTGAAGATGTTTCTTTTAATAATCATATTTCAACAGAAGAATTTTTGATTGCTAATACAAAGTTTAATTCGAAAGATGATTTATTATATCCTGGTCAAATTGTTACTTTAGGAGTTCTTTCACCACAATTTCGAACGGTCGAAGAAGATTATGTTGTTCAGGAGAAAACAGTTTCTTATGAAACAACTTATGAAGATGATCCAAATCAATATGTAGGGTATGAATCCGTAAAACAAGAAGGGCAAGATGGTCTTAGTATTGTTTCCGAAATTCAAAAGAAAGTAAATGGTGAAATTGTTTCTACTGCTCCAGTTAGTACAGAAGAAGTAAAACCTTCGGTTAATAAAATCGTCGTTCGTGGTACGAAAAAATATTATACTTCTTCTGGAAGTGGTACAGAATATGAAGTTCCAGTTGGTATTGGTAGCTGGGTTTGGCCGACAGTTGCTCCTTATACCATTAACAGTAACTTTGGATATCGTTGGGGTAAACTTCACGAAGGAGTAGATATTGGTAGTATTGGATACGGTTCTCCTGTAAAAGCGGCTAACAATGGAGTGGTTATTCAATCTAGTTATACACAAACGAACGGGAACTATATCGTTATTAAACATAGTAATGGATATTATACGATGTATGCACATATGGCTACACGATATAAAGCAGTTGGTGCTACGGTTTATGCAGGAGATACAATAGGACTTGTTGGTCATAGTGGTTTTGCAACCGGAACCCATTTGCATTTTGCTATTTATGATGGAATGCCATATCGTGGTGGGCGAGCCCTCAATCCATTTAAGACGGTGTACAGCCGATGATGCAAGTAAAAGTTTTATCCAGTGGTTCGAAAGGGAACTCTACTTTAGTTATTACCGATCAAGCGAAGATTTTAATTGATGTTGGAGTGAGTTATTTGTACATTGAAAAAGAACTTGCTAAAATTTCTTTAACTCCTATGGATATTGATATGGTTTTTATAACGCATGCCCATAATGATCATATTAAAGGGCTTAAAACTTTCCTTAAGAAAACGGGAATTTCTGTTTATATTCCAAGGGGAATGGAGGAGGAACTTTCTTCTTCTGTTCTTCCTAGTCAAATTGAATATTTGGAAGATGTTCAAGAATTTATTGGATTTACCGTCGAATTAATTCATACTTCTCATGATGCTGCATCTTCTGTTGGATATATTATTACCTCTTCTACGAGTAGTTTGGTTTATGTAACCGATACGGGTTATATTAATCAGAAATATTTAAAAAGAATGGTTAACAAAAGTATGTATATTTTTGAAAGTAACCATGATGAAAAGATGTTGATGGAAGGGCCGTATCCTTATTATTTAAAACAGAGAGTTTTATCGGATTCCGGGCACTTATCTAATAAAACAGCAGCAAAATATTTATCCACAACAGTTGGGGATAAAACCAAATATATTATTTTGGCCCATTTAAGTGAAAAGAATAATACGGAAGAAATTGCTTATCATGAAACTTCCGAAAAATTAGCTGGAACCAATTTTCATGGAGAAATTCTAATTGCAAAACAGGATGTTGCTCTCGATTTAGTAGAGGTGTAGGATGATTCGAATTATTTGTGTTGGAAAATTAAAAGAAAAATATTGGCAGGACGCTTTTTATGAATATGTTCAAAGAATTGAAAAATATACGAAAGTAGAAATTATCGAAGTTATGGATGAGGGAAAGGGAGATGCCGAGTATATTTTAAAACAGGAAGAGGCGCGCATTTTAAAGTATCTTCGTCCAAAAGATTATTTGATTACTTTAGAAATTGAAGGAAAAGACTGTTCCTCTTTAGAATTTTCTCGATTGATTGCAGATTGTGAAATGCGTTATTCCAATATTTGTTTCTTAATTGGTGGAAGTTATGGTTTATCGGATACTCTAAAAAAACAATCAAATTATGCATTATCTTTTTCCAAAATGACTTTTCCTCATCAATTGTTTCGAATTTTACTTCTCGAACAAATTTATCGAGCCTATAAAATTCAAAATCATGAAAGTTATCATAAATAGACTTTTCTTTGGGAAGAGTCTTTTTTTCGACCTTTTTTCTTTTCTTTCTTTTTTACAATAGTTTTGGTGAAGATTATGTTTCATATTTTCAATAGTATTCTATGGTCCGTCGCTATTTTATTTTTAATTGGTGGAGGACTTTATTTTACCATTCGTCTTCGAGGAATTCAATTTCGCTTTCGTTCGATGTTTTTAGCTTTTCGACATTCCGAAGAGGAGAAGATTTCTCCCTTTCAAAGTCTAACGATGGCTCTTGCTGCTCGAATTGGGGTCGGTTCTTTAGCAGGGATTGCGCTTTCCATTTATATTGGAGGAGTCGGAACCATTTTTTGGATTTGGGTATCTTCGGTAATTACTTCAGTTAATGCTTTTTCAGAAAGTTTATTAGGAGTAGTTTACCGAGAAAAAGATGGAGAGGTTCATAAAGGAGGACCTGCTTTTTATATTGATAAAGGACTTGGAAAAAAGAAGTTGGCCATCTTTTATGCTCTTTTAGTTTTAGTTGCTTATATTTTTGGATTTATGACGATCCAAGCCAATACAATTTCTGCATCTATTTACGACTATACGGGTTTATCCCCTTGGATTACCGGAATCGTTCTTGCAATAATTAGTGCTTACTTTATTTTGGGAGGAGTTCAAGAGATTGTTCATTTAACAAGTAAACTTGTTCCGGTTATGGGTGCTATCTATTTATTTTTAAGTTTCTTTATTATCGTTATGAATCTTTCTAAAATGCCTGCTATTCTTTTGTCGATTCTTCGGGCTAGTTTGGATATTAAAAGTTTTGGAGTCGGGGTTCTTTCTTCTTTTATTATTGGAATTCAGCGAGGTGTTTTTTCAACGGAAGCAGGGCTTGGAAGTGGAGCAATTGCGTCAAGTACAACCGACGAAAAGTCTCCGGTTCGTTTGGGATTAGTTCAAGTTTTAGGAATTTATTTTGTGAGTTTTATCATTTGTACATCGACTGCTCTTATTATTCTTACTTCGAATTATTTACAAGTTGATTTTGGAAATATTAATGGCATTGAAATTACGCAGTATGCCTTACAGTATCATTTGGGAAATATAGGAATTATCATCTTAGTTTTTTCCATCATTTCGTTTGCTTTTTCGACGATTATTGCGGGGTACTACTACGGAGAAAGTAACTTAAAATATTTGCATCCTAAAGTAACTGATAAGCAATTATTGATTCTTAAAATTGTTACAGTAATACTTTTAATTATAGGAAGCGTTGCTAAAGCAAGTATTATTTGGTCGATTGTGGATATTCTTGTAGCACTTATGGCTATCGTTAATATGTATGCTGTCCTTTCTCTTCGGAAAGTTGTTTTTTCGGAGGTACAAAAGAAAAATTGTTGACAAAAAAAGAAAATAGTGATATTATATGTG
>CANQHK010000029.1 GCA_947623645.1 uncultured Bacilli bacterium | reverse complement strand
GTAAGTGTTGCATTTACATATTCACTAGCGTGTGCTTCATAATAATTCTTCATAATCATAACCTACATTCAAAATAAAATTTATCCACATAATCATTTGTGATAGATATTAATATATCATCTTTCATCTTTCCCTTGAGAATGGAAAGAAGTATTAGATTTCTTTTTTTCAGTTTTTCGATTGTTTCAGGCGTTGGTATAGAATTGGATTTAGTGGAATTATAAGATTTTGAAGTCAATACTAAATTCCATATATCATCAGAATACATATAACTCCATGGAATCACATGATCTACCGAGATATCTTCTTCATTGAGTTCTTTACCAGTATAAAAATCAATGGGTTTCACATTAGCGAATTGTTTTAATAATTCTTCTTTATATTTAGCTAAATTATTTCTTTTTAATTTAGCATTTGAAATGCCATTGATTTTACTTACAATCTTTGGGGAATAATTAAAGTTTTCTAATAATTGTGCCCATTTATAATTTAATAATTTAGAAATAATCACAGAATATTCTTTTAAGCATAAAGCATCTTCATAATTTAAAGTGATAATAGACCCTGCTTCCTTACTATATTCATATAAATCCATTATTCTGTTGGGAATATTTTTAAATCTCCAGGAGACATTTTGGTGTAAAGTATTGGATACTTTTTTAATGATGGCTGGATATAGTTTTTGATCATATCTATTAATGAGTCCTATTCCTACATCAAACCAACAGGGAAAAACATGATGTGTTAAATCTTTATATTTTTCGATTAATTGTTCGGTATATTTACAGATTAAGGGTTCTTTATCTTTATAAGGGGATTGTTTTAAGTTAAAAAAGAAGATTTGATTCCAATAGTACTTAATCATACATTTTGAGATTTCATCAAATTGAATAATGACTTTATCGTTTTCTTTACTATATTGTCCATTTACGATACATTCAATAATTGCTCGTCCCCAGGCAAGTTTATAAGTATTGTCATTATTCATTTGTTCGATTACTGTAATCCATTTGTTTAAGTACTCTGTATCCATATTAATGCCTTGTAATCTTACTTTTTTCTCATTTCTATTTTAATTTTATCATAAGAAAAAGATTAAAGAACGATTAAATTATTTTTTTTGATAAATTGTGTTCTTTTTGTGCCTACAATAAAATGTAATCATTTAAATGTTTTAATTATAAGTTTTGTTAATTTTTCTACCAAATTTGGTAGTTCTTCATTTATTTCAAAATCCGTTATATCATTATCATATTTCTTTTTAAAACCATGGATTAATTTTATTTTTTGATTGTTTAAAATTAAGTAATTATCTTTAATTTTGCATTTTATCTTAAATTCATTTGTTAAAATATTAATTAAAGGCCTACAAATAATCGCTGTTTCTTCTTCACTAAAATCATCTGAAATAGTTGAATTAGTACACCAATTCAATAAATCAAGAGCAAGTTTTTTGTTAAATAAATGTTGTATTTGCTGATTCCAGAAATTACATATATCTCGATTGTCATTACTTGATAATATTTCACTAGTATCTTGAATGATTTCGTCTAAATATGATTCAATTTGTGTGGAATAACCTGCTCCACTTGATAAACTATCATAAAAATAGATATCGATATATTTTTCAATTCCATTGGTTCTGGTTCTATGTCCAATTGCTAAATCGTTATAAGAAATATCTAATATTCTACTAGTAGCAAGTCTTAATGCTTCACAAAGAGTAATTGTTGCAGATTCTAAAATAATTGCATTATTTGTAATTTTTTTAGTATCAATCGTAATTTGCATAAAAAACATATCTGTTCTAAAGCAAGCACCTAAATATACGCCTTCTTCAACGTTATGATGAGCACATAATACTTTGCATCCATTATTTGTAAATGGAGCACCAATACCATTTTCTTTCAAAGTTTTGTCACCACTTGGTTGAGCTGCTCCACAATCACGACAGACATCAAATCCTTTATTTTCTTTTCCTTTATTGAGAATAATAATTTCTTCATTTTTACGATTGGCAAAGGAGATATTTTTATATTTTGTATTTGTTAAATCATTAGATGGTGTAGCTGAATAGCATGGTTCTTCAGAATAAGTTAATTCACTTTCTGCTTCACTTTCTTCGATTTCTTTTGCATTTAAAGGAGCAAATCCCCAAGGAATAAGCATATGATGTTTTTCTTTACTTAATGGACTTCCGCAGAAAGGGCACTTTTCATCTTTTGGTTTTTCTTGACTAAACCAACCACACATGGAATTGCTACAAGAATAAATTGTTTTATAGTAGCCATTTTTTTCTTTAAAATAGGGCTCAGCAGGTTTAAAAAAGTTTGTTTGATCTTTATGACGATTTGGTGAATAAATTCCCGCAGATTTATAAGTTTTTTTATCTACGACTATAGTTCTACCTGGGGCATATTCACTTATGGCTATATCTATTCCTCTTTGAGGAGCTAATTTTGTATTTCCTTTTTCATCTTCAATATTAAATTCAATAACATCCATAGGGAAGGAATAGGTTGGTAATATGCTAGCTTCATATAATGCATCAAATAAAAGTGTTTTTTCTTTATTTTTATTAATTGTTATATCAAGATTGTTGAGTAAGTTTTGCTTATAATTATCAATATTTTTTCCTTCAAAATATTCATCAATTTCACTTTGATTAAAGGATAATCTTTGGATAAAAGCTTTAAAATCATCATATTTTTCGTTAAATTCTTTAATACTAATATCATATAAAGAATCCGTTGTTTCTTCGAAAAATTTAGTAAAAGCAATTAAGTTAAAATGTCGAGCAATAATTTTTTCACTATGAATATCAATCCACGGCTTTCTTAATTCACCTTTGATGATTTTATTTGGAGAATTAAAGTAATAAGTATCATGTGGTCCTCCTTGAGCATAGACAGAAATAGTGGATAAAGAAGAACCTCTTCTGCCTGCACGACCTGCACGTTGTTGATAATTTTCCCGTAATGGGGGTACATTTCTTAGTCCAATCGCGGTTAAAGAACCAATATCAATACCAACTTCCATGGTTGTCGTACAACTTAAAATATCTATTGGCATTTTTGTGATTTTTTCAACATTAACATCTTGAAATCTCATTTCATAATCTTCTGTTTTAGCCCATGTACTATTTGTTTGATCTTTAAAGGACAGTTGTGCAGTATGTTCTTCAGTATTGAGTGATTTAATCGTTTCATCTCCAATTATTGGTTTTCTCCAGTAATAGATTTTTTTAATATCACTTATTTTCTCCTCGACAATATGACTATCGCCGCATATAGAGCATTTATAATCGATATTAAATGGGTGAATAGAGCCACATTTATTACAGTGATACCACTTTTCATCATTAATATTGGTTAAAACAATTTTAAGCATTTCAATATTTAGAAAATAATATTCATTTTCTTTACTATAAAAATCCCTAAGAATTATTTCATAGATTTTTTTATAATCAGAGGCATATTTTTCTTTTATTACTTTGTGAACATATGAGTCATAATTTTTTAATCCATATGTATCACCCTTAATATATTTAACTTCCTTTCTAACCTTTTCAGAAATCGTATTATCAAAACAAAAGGATTTTGTACATGTTTTGGTTACAAATGAGAGAAAGATTTTTTCAAATTCTTTTTCGTCTAAACCTGGAATATTTAATTCTGAAACAACTTCTTCTAATTTTTCATCTAATGGAGCAATATATCCAAGCCCTAAGTTTTGAAAATTAGTAACTGCGCCACAAAAAAACTCAATTAAATCGGCTTGATACATATCACATGGAGTATTAAATTCACGTTGTAGAAGGTCATAATTTAATGGCTTATTTCTAGATTTTGCTCTATTGATTTTCTTACTCATGCTTGATTTATGCTCATTAAATTTGTCTAATTCTTTGCCATAAAAGAAACGTAATTGATTTTCTACACAAACTTCTAGAAATGCGGGATATAGGCATTTTAATGAAAATTCATTTGTTTGTTTATTATCATATATTTTCTTCATGGCTAAGAAAATTGCTTTTCTAAAAGCTTCACTATCTGCAATTTTAGTCATATCTCTAGCTAATATTGCCGCGGATTGACGCGAATCTGAAAACAATAATACTTTTTTTCCTCCGTTTGGTGTAAAAATGCTTGGTTCTTTTGTCATTGGTTGAGCATCAAATTGGGCTTTAATAATGGAGTAAAAAGGAATATTACCTTTGACATGAAAATCGGACAATTTGATAAAGGAAAAATGTTCACCACAATGGGGACAAACACGAAAATGAGCACTTCCAGTATCATCACTATCAATGGACTTTAAAACACGAATGCATGTATCTTTATTTATTTCTGTGGTATATAACTTTCCAGAAACAAAATCAAAAAATGCTAGTTCAGTTTTCTTTGGTTTTGATTTCAAGTCATAATCATCAGGTATTATATAAAGAGGAAATTCAATAAAATTTTCATTTTCATCAATACCTTTTTTGCTCCAGCACATGATTTGAGAATCATTGATTGCCTTTTTATTTACATAAGTTTTAATAAATAAAGCTCCACATCTTCTATCATTGATAATTTCATATATTTTAGAATGGCATTTTGGACATTGACCATAATTTACTGTATATAAATTTCCTAAATGGATACCTTCTCCATCATGGTGACACTTACAATGGGGATTTAAGCATGCATAAATTCCGTTAAGTCCACGAAAGAAAAGATGAATTCTCGCAGGAAATAATACATTACCATTTTTATCTTGCGCTAAGGGGGCAAGTAACAAAAGATTTTCAAAAGCCTTACTTCCTAGTTCGTTTAAAGTTCCAACGCAAGCGATTTGTAACTCATCATATGAGATTGCAACTCCTTGACAACTTGAAATAAGATTTACGAATGGCTCATAACGGCATATATTATAAAAAAGCCATAATCTAGGGTTTTCCATAACATTTTCATGGAATATATTTTTGGCAAATATTTGAATATTTTTTTCAATTGTTTTTTCATCTAGAATTGATGAATCTAATTCTAAATTTGCTAATTCCTCTAAGGAAAAAGGTACTTCATTATTTAGTTTTATTTTTTCTTTATCTCCAAAAAGATAAAGAAAAGAATCACTGCTACATCCCGATAGATTTTCAGCAAAAGTATGGATATATTGTATATCTTTTTCTGTTTCATTAGGCATACTTGCACTGGTCATAATAAATTGAATTTTGTCATGCGTAATTCCTAATTTAGAAAACAATCTCCGAATTAATAAAGCAACCTCACCTCCACTTGCTCCCGCATACATGTGTGCTTCATCAATAATGATTAATAGTTTGTTATCTTTACTTAAATTTAGCCATTCCTTCGTTTCTTTCCAAATATTATTTTCTATTTTGCGAATGAGCATATATTCAAGCATTGAGTAGTTTGTGATTAAAATATCTGGAGTGTAATGTTGCATTTCGTAACGCAAAACAAGTTCTGCATCATTAGATGAATCATAATGTTTTAAATCATTATTTTCTAGGTATTGAACAAAATTTTCGATATCCTTTGCAGGGTATTTATGAATTTTCTTTAATCCTTCAATATCTTTTCTTTGTTCTTCTTTTTCTTCATCAGATAAAACATCTGAGACTAAATAACTATTTTTATAAGATTGAGCAATTTCAAAATTGGTATTTTTAGATAAATCACCAGCATAGGGAGTTCTTCCTGTATACATTCCAAATTGAGGCCTTCTTGCATCTGGAGCAAAGCGATTTAATATGTTTACAAATTGATTATTTCTATCACCAATTATTGAACGAAGTCTAGCAATTTGATCAGAAACTAGAGCATTTAAAGGATAAATGATGATGGTTCTTATTCCTCTTTTTGACCAAGTATGTTTATGATGAATAGCTTCATTTACTAGTTTATAAATAATAGGCCACATAAAACATTCAGTTTTACCTGATCCTGTTCCAGTCGCAACAAATAAATTTTTTCCTTCGGTAAAGCCTTTTAAAGAATCTACTTGATGCTTAAATGGTGTATCGAAAACGCCCAATTTGCTTTGAATTAATTCTTTAAAGAAACTTTTTACTTGTTCATCCATCTGGCATAAAGAAATTCCGTTAGGTACTTTTAAATAAGATGGAGTAGCTTCTATATATGGTTTTCGATATAAATTTCCATCTTGCTTTAATAATTCATCCGAAGCGTTTAAAAGAAGTTCATTGTCTCCAAAATATTGACTAGTAATGTAATCCACCAAGCGATCTTTCATTAATTGATGAGTCTTTTTTATTCCTAAATTATTTGCCATTTCTGCTGCCCTCCTGGATATCTAGTGAAAATCTTGATAATAATTCAATTAATGCGGGTTTCATAGATTTATCTGTTATGAATTCGCTTGGATTTGTAGAGTTTTCTTTAGGCCAGCTCATCGCACGGACGATAGAACTTTCTAAAGCAGGTAAAATGAATCCTTTAAATTTAATGGTAATGGAATCATTTTGGGCATGAATAAAACATTTTGCATTTTTCTTGTTGATTGCACAAATCCCTAAAATAATTCTCCATACTTCATGTTTGAAGACAAAATCAGGGCATTTATTTGTGTAAATTATTGGTAAAGAAGCACTAAGCTTTTTTCCATTTGCCTGCTTAATGATTATATAATCTAAACCATCATCAATTTTAGCTATAGTATATTCATATTGATTTGCTAAATATTCAGAGTAGAGATCCCATTGATTTTTGGCTACATTATAAAGTTCTATTTTTCCGTATTTTGAATCAAAGGCAGTGAATTTTAATTGGAATATAAGCTTTTTAGTATATTCTAGTGCAGACTCGTTTATTAAGAGATAATTATCGAGATTGATTACATCATTTGAAGCAGGAATCCATAATCCTAAGCCTCGCATTTTCTTTTTTTCTGATTCAGCATTGATACTTAAATAACGATCTGCAATTTTAATATTCGCGACTTTTTCTTGAAATTTAAAGCTATAATTACTATTTTTTATATATCCTAAATGAATATAAGTATCCTCAATTAAATTAATTGATTTATCATTAAAATAGTTTTTTATAGAAGGTGCTATTTTTTGATAAGAATTTAGAATATTTTGGGCTTCTAATGTAACATGTACTTTTGATATTTGCTTTAAATCATCATTTTCAAAATCACGATCAGAAAAAAGAGTTAATATCCACATTCCTAACGTAGAATAAATTAATCTATTTTGAAAATTTTCAAAGGATTCATTTTCAAATTGATAAATTTTTAAATCCTCTGCAATTGTATGATATAGATCATTAATTTTAATTAGACTCATAGGCAAAAACTTTCTCGCATTTTTCACGAATTTTAACGTCTTCAATGTAATTTAAAAGATCTTTTATTTTTCTTTCTTTATTTAAAGATATAAAAGGAAGAATAGAGTAAGATAAAATACCATCATAGTCTATACTATAAATTTCTTTGTTTATAAAAGAAATTTCTAATGAATCAAGAGTATCTTCATATTTAGAATTTTTTATTGGCTTTCTTACATTATTACTAAAATTATAGCTAAATTTTTCTTCAATTTTGCCATTTTTAAGATTTCCAAAGAAAAAATTAAATGTATCTAGAGATTCGTTTGGCATAAATAATACTTCTTTATCAAAAAAAACTTCAAAAATATATTTTTCATTAAATGGGCGAGTTTTAATATAATTAAGAATAAAACCACAATCGGAGATATGCATTTTGTTTTGAATTAAAATGACTTTATTTTCGTCAGTAAAAGGAATAGATTCGATTTGTTGCACTAAATCAATATCCTGTGCATCTTTAGATACATTAAGCACATAATAATTTCCACCTGCAATAATGGAGGAAATGATTTCTGATAATAATAAAGCATTTTTTGTAGAGCAAATAAGCGGCTTTTTTGAATAGATAATTTCAATTAAATATGCTCTAAATGTATTAAGAGTATCATCGTCGACTAAGTTGTTTATGACATCATCTATATTTTCATCTAAATAATCGTCACAGGATTCAAATTCTTCATTTGTATGCGGAGTAACCATAATTGATGAAAGGTTTCTATTTTTAATTTCTTTTTCTATTTCATCCATTTGTTTTTGGAGCTTTTGAATTGTTTGGTTATTTACTAAATATTTTGAAAATTCATCTAAATTTATGGAGACGTTCTGCGATATGTTTTTTTTAGCTTTTTCAAGTTCATTTCTTGTTACATAATTTTTTTCAAATGTATTTAATTTTTTATCGATTTTGTCGATATTTTCTTCTTGCTCCTTTTTAGCTCCATTTAGTTCGTTTCTTGTTATTTGATTTTTTGAGATTTCTTCTAATTGTGCTTGAATATCAGAAATCTTTTTTACTTGTTTTTCAAGATTTTCTATTTTTTTATTTGTTTTTTCTAATGATTTACTTTGATTAGTTAATGTTTCTTTTGTGCTGGTTACTTCTTGCTCTTTAGGGTTAATTTTTTTTGATATAAGGTCTTCAAATGTTGTTGAGCAAATCTTTTTTGTTAATCTATATTGTTGCATAGCATTTTGAATTTCTATTTTTTTTTCATCAGAAAATTGACTCAATTTAAAATAAATAGGAATAAAATTTTCATGATACCCATCTAAAATAGCTATCGCATGAGCATAATTTTCAGAATATCCTTCTTTAATTAATTCGTCTTTTCTGTTTTTGCATTTTTTTGTTGATTCTTCAAAACATCTAGAAAAAAACTTTATAACAGTTAGATCCTTTTTTTTTAGAAAATCAGATGTGATTTCAACCATTTTTTCTTTAGGTAATTTCTCTATTCTAAATCCTTTGAATCGTTTACTAAAACTTTTATTATTTTTATACAATAAATGATAATTTTCTATAGGGATTGACTCTAAAAAAAGGTTTAATTCTTCATTTGTAAGTGTTAGTAAAGAAAAATCCATATTAATTCACCTCATTCATTAACATAATTAATGCTTCTTTTTTGATTGTTTTTGTTCTATTACATATTTCTAAATATTGTTTTACTAAATCATTATTTTCGTATTTTTTATTCAAAAAATCATAATATTGATTATTAAAATTCATATATTCTATTGAGTATCGTATTATCTTCAAGAGCTTGTTTTCTTCAATATTTTTTTCTCTGTTATTTACTCCTAAAATATGGTCTAATTGGGAATTCATGAACAATAGGGAATAATCTTTTTTTAGTTTGCATGAGGAGTCGTATTTTTGTATTAAGACACCCGTATTTAATAAGTAAGTATCAGTAAAATTATCATGTTCTAATTTTAGCTCATGAATGTCTTTAGATTCGAATAGGGCATTCGTTTTAATTACTGGCCTTTTTTTATCTAGTGAAACATAAAAAGACTCACTATTATTAGTTACTTTAAAAAACAGATTGGCTTTGTTCGTCTTGGGATCTATTATATCATATTTTTCAATTATTAGTGCTTTACTTTGATTTTGAAAAAGCACATAAATTTTTGTTTCTTTTTCATTGTAGTAACGGTAATTTCCAATTTTTTTAATTGGCGGCCAAAGAATGGTAGCCTCATTTTTCTCGATTAATTCACAATTTCTTTGATGACAAAAATTTTTAGAATCATCATTAATTGCATTAAACATGACATCAAAAATGTAATATTTAAATTCATTACTTGGATTTAATTGAATTGGTTTAATTTCAATAGAACGCTTTCCAATGTATGAAGCCCTAAAGTTTTTTGCTTCAGAAAAAACAATATAGTGTCTTCCTGTATAGACAAATCCTTTAATTTTTTTGCACGCAAAGGAATTCATTTCACTTAAATCTAATATATCTTCATTGAAATTAGAAACAAAATCTTGAATAATTAAACTTGAATATATTTGTTCTTTCGGCTTAAAACCATCTAGAGTATATGAGATATTTTGGCTCGTTGAGTTTCCTTTGACTTTAATTTCTATGGGTTCCACAGAAATAGGCGTTGCAATGTGTTTAATTTCTCCCGCAGAAAATTGCCCATAATTAATTGGAATAATGTTTTCTGAATATGAGGAATATGAGATAACAATAGAAGTTTGATTTTTTTCATTTGCTTCAATTTCCTCATCGCTAAATGGAGGAATAGTTAAAAAAGCCCTCCATGTTCCATTTTTATATAATAGTTCATAATTCAAAGTGATATTTTCTTCGTGAAATATTTTTTTTCGTACTTTTGCTTCATTACTTTGAGATTCTTTTCCTTCATGATATAAAGAGCAATAATTATGATTGTTTCCACCTTTAGAGTGCCTAAAATAAGGTTGTTTTTGCTTGCCTTCACAAAATGTAATTATATCTCCACATTCTACACATTGTAGAGCTTTAATATTGGATGGATGCTCTTTTGAATATTCAATATATTCTCGGACATCCATTTCTTTTTTTAATATTGAATCATATGCTTTTTTAATACTGACTTCCATGCTTTAAACCCTTATTTGTGAAAAAATTATATCATATTTTTCATAAATATTTGTATTATTTAAAGCTATATAAAAAAAATAAGTAATTTGAAACAGGTATTTATTTAAGATTTATTTGCTTATAAATCCAATTAGATTTTGTATTATCAAGTTTGCGCTGAAAGACTTTTAAACCTTGCTTTTTTGCAATTTCTATTAATGTGTCTTTTTGACTTTTCTTTAAAGATTCGCCTAGATATAAAGCATTTGCGAAGTCAAAATCAACTAATTTACCCTTTTCTTCATTTGAGTGCAAAACGAATCTCCATTCTTGTTCTCCCGACCATTCTTTTTTCTTTGTATTAAAGGATATAAATATATTTTCTAGTTCTTTATAAGCAATAGCGTCCTTAGACTCTTTACCTAATTCATGCTCAAAATTTTTAAAAAGTATTTTGGTAACTTCTATTTCTTTTTTATCGCCATAATACACAGGTAACAAATTAAGTAACAAGGAAAAATTTTTTTCGATTTTGGGAATCAAACTATATCCAATGCAAAATCCATTTCCTTTTTTAGTATACATTGTCCATTGATGATCATTATTATAAGTTTCTGAAACTGAATACATAATGAATTTCTTTTTCATTTCATTAAGAGAAAAAAAATTACTAATCGCGTCTGCAATTTCTTCTTTATTTTTTTGATTGAAATATATATTTAATAGATATTGCATTTTTAATGTTATTTGCACAGCCATATCATGCCCCAAAATTGGTTCATAGAAATTAATCATTCTTTGAGGATTGAATTCTTCATCTCCCTTAAAAACAGATAAATATAATTGTTCACCTATGTTAGAAGGAAGGTTTATATGTTTGTTACTTTTTAATGCATCGTTATCAAAACAGCTATTTGCAAATTTAATGAGGAATTTATCACAATTGTTTTTTAAAAATACGTTCTCTTTATGCAAATTATATTTCACTGTCACATCAATATCATCATTCCAAGTTAACGGATTTGAAAACCATGCCTTTCTACTTCTTAATGCACTTACATTTTGCTCATTATATTCTCTATATTTATATAGATTATAAGGGAGAAAAGTTAATAGAGAATTTTTCCATTTCAATAAAAAAATATCTTTTTCATCATTTGGCAAATGTGAGAACTCTACCTGTGTTTTGAAAAAGTTCTTTAAAAATTTAAGCTTTTGTTTATTAACCATCTGAATTTACTCCTTTATGTTTTTTAATTTTAACATCCTTATTTTGAATTTTTAAGTTTACATATCATAAATCAATTTTTAAGCTTCAAATAGATATCTTATTTGTCTCATTCTAGTCTCATTAAATTATTAAGGTATAAAAGCTCTATAAA
>CANQHK010000028.1 GCA_947623645.1 uncultured Bacilli bacterium | reverse complement strand
TTTTCGAACTATTTGGTTAAAATTTTTTGATATTTTTTGGCATCTTCTATTAAGTCATATTTAAATTCGGGTATTTTTATTAAAATACGAACAATTTTTTCTAGAACTTGAAAAGAATAATCCTCTCCTTTTACCAACGTTAAATGCGCAGATATATTTGCTAAATACTCATAAATTTCATGGTTTCCTTCTTCCATTCTTTGAATTGCTCCGTCTATGATAATGTTTGTTAAAAGTTCTTGATTCCAAAAAACATCCTTCGTTTTAAGGAAACTACAAACATTTCGATAATCATATAAACTATCTTCTCTTCCAAATAAATTTTCTAGAAAAGCTCTTTTTCTTCCATGCTTTTTTATTCTTTCTAGACTCTCTATCTTTTCTTCTATAATCTTTTGAATATAATCCATCAATAGATTTCCAAAACTGGAATGATAAAAATAATATTCGTCCTCTGCTAATTGATAATCTTCGGCTATATCGAATAAAGCTTTCTTTACAATTCTTGCAAGATTATCTTCATCCGTCCAATGTAAATCGATTAATTGTTTTTGAACTCTTTGTTCTAGTAGATGAATCTTTTGTAAAAACTCATTTCTTTTTTGTAAACTTTCTTGCATATTTTCACATCCCCTTTTTTAGTATAGCAAAGGATGCTTTAAAAAACAAGTTTTTGTTCTAGCCTGTCTATTCTCTTCATATAGTAAATGGAAGGAGATAAGCTTATGGAAAAAATAAAAATTGGTCTGCCAAAAGCACTTTTGTACTATAAATATAAGGATTTGTGGACAAAGTTTTTTGAAAATTTAGGATGTGATATTATCGTAAGTCCGAATACAACCAGGGAAACACTAGAAAATGGGAAAAAGTTTGTTTTGGATGAGGCCTGCCTCTCGGTAAAAATTTTTATGGGACATGTTTTCTATCTATTGGGTCAGTGTGATTATATTTTGATTCCAAGAATTGCCTGCTTAAAAAAGAAAGAGAAAGTTTGTACGAATTTTATGGCTTTATTTGATTTGTGTCGAAATACTTTTGATCAAAAATTCTTGCCTTATAATATTGATGTTAAGAAAAATGAAACCGAAGAATATGCTTTTATTGGAATGGGTTTACAACTTGGATTTTCTTTTAAAAAAGCAAGATGGGCTTACTGGGATGCAAAAAGTTATGAAGAGATGATTCAAGAAAGAAGAATCGAAAAACAAAAACTGGAACTAGCAAAGAACACACCTTCTATCAAAATCCTTCTTGCAGGGCACCCCTATAACTTATACGACAATCTTCTTGGAAAAGAAATTATTGCTTATTTAGAAAAAGAAGGCATCGATATTTTTTATTCTGATTGCTATGATCCAAAGTATTTAGAGATTGATTATAAAAAAATTGCTCCTAAAAATTATTATACCTACAATAAAGAAATTATTGGAAGTATCTCCTTTTATAAAAATTTTGTAGATGGGATTATTTTGATTACAACTTTTCCTTGTGGACCGGATTCTTTAAGTAATGAAATGATTATTCGAAATGTTCAAAAACCTCTTTTAACACTTCTTATGGATGAATTAAATAGTGATACAGGACTCGTTACTCGACTGGAAAGTTTTTTAGATATTTTGAAATTAAAAAAAGAAAGAGAGGAAGAAGTTCATGAATAAAAAAATTATCAGTTTTCCACATTTGGGATCTTACTCTGTTCCAATCGAATTTCTTCTTACTCATATTACTCCTCATGAAGTATTGATTGCTCCCAAAATTACTAATAAAACTTTAGAACTGGGGGCAAAGTACGCTCCAGATACCGTTTGTATTCCTTTTAAATATAATTTGGGGAACTACATCGAAGCTTTGGAATTAGGAGCAAATGTCTTATTTCAAGCAGGTGGAGGATGCAGGTATGGTTATTATTCAGAAGTTCAAGAGAAAATTTTAAAAGATTTGGGGTATACTTTTGAATTTTATTCTTTGGTGGATGTCGATCGTTTTAAAGTTTCTTATATGTATAAAACTTTTAAAAAGTTGAATCCTCATCTTTCCTTTTTCAAATTCTTTTATTATCTTGTCTTAACGGTTTTGATGGTCTTTTATATGGATCGATTGGATTCCTTGATTCGAAAAAATATTGGTTTTGAAATAGAACATGGACTTCATCAAGAAGTAAAGAAGGACTTTTTAAGAGATTTTAAAAAAACAAAAGGATTTTTCCACCTTCATCGAATGTTTCGGATGTATAAAAAGAAAATTTTAAGAATTCCTATAAAGAAACCAGAGAATTGTTTAAAAGTTGGAATTATTGGAGAACTCTATACAGCGATGGAACCTTTCTCTACTTATTTTTTAGAAATGGAATTAGCTAAGATGAATATCGAGGTGAAAAGATTTACCGATGTTACGTATCTGCTTTTTCTAAAAGCTTTAAGAAGAAGGAAGATGCTTCGGGATATTTCCAAATATTGTACGTATACATTGGGTGCAGATGGAATGGATAATGTATGGCGGACATGGTATTTAGCGAAAAATCATTACGATGGAATTATTCATACGAAACCTTTTGGTTGTACTCCAGAAATTGGAGCTATCCCGATTATTGATAAAGTTGCTCATGATGAAAAAATTCCGATTATTTATTTTTCTTTTGATACACAGACAAGTGAAGTGGGTGTAAAAACGCGATTAGAAGCTTTTTATGATATGATTTTAGCACAGAAAGGAGCTCAATAATGGAATATTTTTTAGGAATTGATATTGGTAGTGTTTCAACAAAAGGGGTTGTATTAAATGAAAAACAGGAAGTTGTTGCAGAAAGTTATTTATATACGAAGGGAAATCCAATGGATGCTGCAAACCGAGTGATTCAAGAGTTACGAGGACAAATCGATGAGAAAATTCCGATTGTTGGAGTTGGTACGACTGGTTCTGCACGAAAACTGATTGGTACGATTCTAAATGCTACGGTCATTAAAAATGAGATTACTGCTCATGCTATTGGAACGCTTTCTTTTTATCCAGAAGTTCGAACCATTCTGGAAATTGGTGGGCAGGATTCAAAAATTATCTTACTCGAAAATCAAATTGTTACGGATTATGCAATGAATACTTTGTGTGCTGCAGGAACAGGTGCTTTTCTTTCAAGTCAAGCAGAACGTTTGGGGGTTCCTGTAGAAGATTTTGGAAAGATTGCTTTAACTAGTAAAAGTCCTACAAATATTGCTGCAAGATGTACTGTTTTTGCAGAAAGTGATCTGGTTCATAAAATTCAGATGGGATATAAAAAAGAAGATATTATTGCCGGGCTTTGTAAAAGTGTTGCAAGCAATTATTTAAATAATGTAGCAAAGGGGAAAAAGATTCAAGGTCCCATTATTTTTCAAGGGGGAGTCAGTAAAAATGTCGGTGTTCAAAAAGCCTTTGAAGAACTTCTAGGAGAAGAGGTTTTCGTTAGTCCAAAGGGGCATTTGATGGGCGCAATTGGTGTTGCTATTCTTGCCTTAAGAAGCAAAAAAAGAACTCTTTTCCAACCAAACTTCGACTATCGTGCCTTTGAAACAAAAGGATTTCAGTGTAATCGATGCGCAAACCACTGTGAAATTATTTCCGTAAGAAAAAATAATACTTTCATTGATAGTTGGGGAAATCGTTGTGAAAAAGGAAATTTGATGATTCAAAAATAAAAAAATATTCTTTGTTTTTGGAAGAAGAATCTCTCCTATTTACTAGACAGGAATTTTAAACTATGATATAATAATCGAACTAAAGGAGGAATATTATGAGGTCTAAAGTTCTGGAAAAAGAGGCAATGGAAGAAATTCTTTTGGAACAGTTTTCGAAAAAAAATATTGCCCTTGTAGGTCTTATTGATTCGATTGGAGAGGATAAGAATAAAAAACAATATTTAGAAGAACTCGTTTCCATTTTAAAACATTATAAAGCGAACGTTCAAAAAATCAATGCTCATTTTCGAATGATTCATAAAGAAGAAAGTATCCGAGATCTCATCGCAAGTAATATTTCCTTAGATGAAATTAAAAGAATTCAAAAACAAGAATTGAATCTTTATGCAGAACTTTTTTTGGAAGAAAAAAGAATTCCTCAAGATGAAAAATTAAAGAACATTGTTCTAAAAATAAAAGGATTGGATACTCCCGTTTTAGAAAAGGGCGATCATACTACGCATCTTCGGGATGTCTTAATCGATTCGGATGAAGTATTTCTATTTTATGTTTCCAATTTTGATTTGCTTCATAATCCTGTTCCAAATTGGTATTTAGCAGAACAAACCCAACAAAGAATTCGAAATTTTGATTATATTCTATCTTTAAATAACCATATTCAAATTTTCACTTTTGATTTTCCAAATCTTCGAAATTCTCAAATTGCAAAGCAAAATCAAACTTTCCAAGATTTATCTAAGAAATATGGTTGTGTTCCTATTTCTCTTCATTCAAAAAGTTTTTCTCTTGCTTATGGTTGTTTTGAAAAAATTATGGAACTAAAATTACAAGGGCATCCAAAGAGAATGGTACAAATCTATCCTTCTTCGATCTTTAGTAAAAATGATGGAATGGATACTTTGTTAAATACTAGTTTAGAACGAGAAAATGAATGGATTCAATCTCTTCGAAGAGGAATTCCTGCGAATAACTCTTTCTTAAAATCAAAAATTCAAGAAGAAAGAGAACAACAAAAAATTTATTTAAAAGTTAAAAAAGAAGAGGCTTATTTTGAATAAACTTCTTCTTTTATTTTTTTGACTTCTTTGTTTTCTAGGTAATCGTCATAGCCCATTTTGCGGTCGATGATGGAACCATTTGGTAAGATTTCGATGATGCGGTTGGCCGTTGTACTTAAGAATTGATGGTCGATCGATGAAAGAATAGCTTCTCCTTCGAATTTGATTAATCCGTTGTTTAAAGAAGTGATACTTTCTAGGTCTAAGTGTGCTGTTGGATCATCGAGTAATAAAAAGTTAGGATTTTCTAACATACATTTACTTAACATACAGCGAGCTTTTTCTCCACCGGATAAGACGGTTACTTTTTTAAAGACATCTTCTCCGGAAAATAACATTCTTCCTAAAAATCCACGAAGAATGGTTTCATCTTTTATATCGTAGAAAGAGCCAATCCACTCCATAATGTTTTCATTTCTTTTAAAGTATTCGGTGTTATCTTGTGGAAAATAAGATTTTTTAATGGTCTTTCCATAGATGATTTCTCCTTTATCAGGTCTTTCCTCTCCTACTAAAATTTTAAAGAGAAGCGTTTTTACGGTATCGTCTTGTCCAAGAAGAGCAATTTTATCTCCTTTTTGAACGGTAAAAGATACTTTGCTCAAGACTTTTTTACCATCGATGGTTTTGGTTAGATTTTTTACGGTTAAGATTTCATTTCCTGCTAAACGTTCTGGTTTAAAATCAATATAGGGATATTTTCTAGAAGAAGGAACAATTTCTTCCAGTTCAATTTTTTCTAGGATTTTTTTCCGACTCGTCGCTTGTCTACTTTTACTAGCGTTGGCACTAAATCTTGCAATGAAGTCTTGTAATTCTTTAATTTTTTCTTCTTTCTTTTTATTTTGCTCTTGTTTTTGCTTTAGGGCGAGCTGACTAGATTCATACCAGAAATCATAGTTTCCAGCATAGAGTTGCATCTTGGTATAGTCAATATCTACAATGTAGGTACAGACTTTATTTAAAAAATGACGGTCATGGCTTACCACCAAAACTGTATTGGAGTAATCGATAATAAATTCTTCTAACCAATTGATACAATCGATATCTAAGTTGTTGGTTGGTTCATCTAAAAGTAGAATATCTGGGTTTTGAAAAAGACTTTTGGCAAGTAAGACTTTAACTTTTTCTTTGGTTTGTAAATCTTTCATGAGAAGGTTATGTTTTTCAAGGGGAATTCCTACGTTTTGTAAGAGAATCGCAGCATCGCTTTCGGCTTCCCATCCGTTCATGTCCATAAATTCTCCCTCTAATTCGGCAAGACGCATTCCGTCTTGTTCACTAAATTCGGTATGAGAATAGAGTTCTTCTTTTTCTTTCATGACGTCATATAATCTTTTGTTTCCCATTAGAACCGTGTCCATTACACTGTATTTGTCGTAGGCATAGTGATTTTGTTCCAAAACAGAGATACGCATATCTTTTCCAATGATGATTTCTCCACTAGTCGTTTCGATTTCACCGGATAATAGTTTTAAAAATGTTGACTTCCCTGCTCCATTTGCTCCGATAATTCCATAACAGTTTCCAGGAGTAAATTTTAAATTCACGTCTTCGAACAACGTTCTTTTTCCAAATCGAAGTGTTACGTTTTTTACTTGTATCATGCTTCATCACCCTTTCAAACTATTTATGATTATATCAAACCTTAGGGGAAAACACAAGAAAAAAGAAGCTGTTTTCAGCTTCGGTTCATATATTTCTATAGTCTAGTATTCCAATCTGTTATATCTTTCCAAGTTTCTCCTACAGGTTTTGGTGCTGTACATCCATTAAACATAGCTACTGTAAGTGCACCTTGTTTATGAATAAAATTATCTCCATAAGTAATTTTTGTTAATAGAGAATCTTTCTCAAACATATAACTCATATCCGTAACATTGGAAGTATCAAAGCTACTTAAATCCAATGTTGTTAATTTTAAACAGTTATCAAACATATATATCATATTCGTAACTTTTTTTGTATTAAAACTTGTTAAATTAAGGTTCTCTATCATATAGCATCCAGAAAACATCGTTTGCATTGCTTTTACTTTTTCTGTATGAAAGTTTTCAAGTCCATCAATTTTTGCTAGTTTGGTACAATAACGAAATAATCCATCCATATTCTCTACATTTCTTGTATCCCAATTGGTTAAATTTAAGTAAGTTACTCCACTCCAATTAAAAATACGATCCATATTGATTACTTTTCCTGTATTCCACTTACTTACATCTATTGTTGACAAATTTCTACAATTTGAAAACATGAAACTCATATCTTCTACATTAGAAGTATCCCAACGACTTACATCCAAACTGGTTAGTTGCATTGGTAATTGATCACTTTCACCATAAAACATATAACTCATATCGGTAACATTTCCAGTCTTAAAATTTTCGATTCCTTCAATAGTCTGTAGACTTCTACACCCATGAAATAAGGATTTCATATTGGTAACTTGAGAAGTATTAAAGTTTTCGACATTCAAACTTATTAAATTACTACATCCCTTAAACATTACATACATATTTGTTACATTATCGGTTACAAAATTGGTTACATCTAAATTTGTTAAACTACTACACAATTGGAACATTCCTTGCATTGTTGTAACTTTACTTGTATTAAAGGAATGGACATCTAATTCTGTTAAACTACTACATCCATCAAACATATCTTTCATATTCGTAGCACTATCCGTTACCCACCTACTTAAATTTAACTCTGTTAAGTTAGTGCAATGTCTAAAGATTCCTTGAAAATTATTTACTTTCGACACATCCCAATCTTCTACACTTAAAGTGATCAATTTAGAACATTCATGAAACAATCGAAACATTGTTGTTACATTAGAAGTATCCCAACGTCTTACATCTAAACTTTCTAAAGAAGTACAATTATTAAACATATAATCCATATTTTCAACTTTTGAGGTATCTAGGTTTTCTATTCCCTCAATGGTTTTCAAAGAACTAAATCCATCAAACATATAGGAACTATCCTTATTAGCATAAACCTGACCATCTCCTTGAAGATGTAGTTTATAGGTTCCATCATCTAGTTCTTCTACATAAGCCATGACAGTTTTGTCCTTATTTGCACTCATATCCCATTTCTTACCATCTTCTATATCTTCTGGCACAGATACTTTGGGTTCTATAATAATGCTACTGATAGAATCTCTATATTGATAATATCCTTCTGTTGATTTATCTGTGGTCTTTGCTATCATTCCTATCTGCTCTTTCTCTAATATTTGTCCTTCTTCTACCTTTAATTTATACGTTAAAGTTTTTCCTTTTGTCTTACTATCATCGGTTACTTTATTATCAATCTAAAGTCTTAAGCTAAAATGAAGTGTTTCTCCTCCCGATATCTTATTTTCTTCTAAAGTGTATTCATTTGGTTCTATCTCAGAAAGCAAATGAATACCTACTCTTGTCCCCTCTTTTTCTAAGCCATACTTTACAATGTTCGTTGCTAATTTATTATCACTTTTCGTTACATCTTTTAATTTTAAAACATAATCGATAGAGACATCATTTTTATTAATAAGACGGAAATTATAAGTCGGTCCAATCATCCCGACCTCATCATCCATTGGAAATGCGCTCGTAATATTGATAGGATCATCTTCTTCTAATACTAATTGAAGATTTCCAGCGGTAATTACTTGTCTTTTTGTTCCTGTTAGTGTTAAATTGACAAAAGCGTAAGTTACACTTAAAAAGATAACGAAGACACTTGTTATAAATATACTGATCTTTGCAGCTTGAATTTTCTTCTTTTTATTAGACATTCGAACCACTCCTATATTTTACAATTTCTCATTATAATTGTACCCCCCCCCCCATTGCAAAAGTCAAAAAAAAAGTAGGAACTTTTTTAATTTTTCCTACTTTGCTGTAAAATATTTATTTTTTTAAAAGTCACAATTTTTAGAAGTTCTTGGGAATGGTATGACGTCTCTTATATTATCGACTCCGGTTAAGTAAATGAGAAGTCTTTCAAATCCCATACCAAATCCAGAATGTGGTACACTTCCATATCTTCTTAAATTTAAGTACCATTCCATATCCTCGATTGGCATTTTCAACTCATTCATTCTTTGAACAAGTTTTTCGTAAGACTCTTCTCTTTGTGAACCACCCATCAATTCACCGGACTCTGGAACAAGTAAATCGACTGCTCGAACTGTTTTTCCATCTTCATTTTGTTTCATGTAGAAAGCTTTGATGTCTTTTGGCCAATCGTAGACGAAGACGGGACTCTTGAAGTATTCTTCGGTTAAATATTTTTCGTGTTCTTTCGCTAGATCTTCTCCAAATTTTGGTTCAAATTCAAAATCTTTGCCACTTTGTTTTAAGATTTCGATGGCTTTTTGATGTGTTACTCGAGCAGCACTGGATTTTGTTAGTTTTTCTAATTTTTCAATGAGGCCTTTTTCAACAAATTGATTTAAGAATGTAAGTTCTGCTTTGGCATGTTCTAAAACGTAAGAGACAATATATTTTAGAAAATCTTCTTCTAAATCCATAAGACCTTCTAAATCACAGAAAGCAATTTCTGGTTCAATCATCCAAAATTCACTGGCATGAGTCTTCGTGTTGGAGTTTTCTGCTCGAAAAGTTGGTCCGAACGTATAGATTTTTTTATAACACATGGCGAAGGCTTCCCCTTGTAATTGACCGGATACGGTTAGGGATGTTTTCTTTCCAAAGAAGTCTTTACTATAGTCAAGTTCCTCCTTTTTTAAATTGTCTAAATCGAGTGTTGTTACTTGAAACATCTCCCCTGCTCCTTCACAATCACTTGCTGTTATAATGGGAGTATGAACATAGACATACCCTCTTTCTTGTAAATACGTATGAATGGCATAAGCAGTAAGAGAACGAATGCGAAAAACGGCTTGAAAGAGATTGGTTCTTGGTCTTAAATAAGAAACTTCTCTTAAAAATTCTCTCGTATGACGCTTTGGTTGAATGGGAAAATCCTCTGCTGCGTCCCCAACTAAAAGGATGTCTTTGGCTTGCACTTCAAATTCTTGCCCTTCTTTTGGACTTTCTACAACAACTCCCGTTATTTGAACACTGCTACCAACTCTTGTTTTTTGAATCTCTTCAAAGTTTTTTAACGTATTATCATAAACAACTTGAATGGTGGAAAAATATGTTCCATCGGAAAAATCAATAAAACCAAATTCTTTTTGTTTACGATGGTTTCTTACCCAACCCTCTAAAATTACTTCTTTTCCAAAAAAGTCTTTACTTGCTTGATAAATCTCTCTACTATCTACATGCATTATAATTTCCTCCCTCGATATATCTATTGTAACAAATTAAACCTTAAAAGTCTATTTCTAAATCTATATTCTTTACATAATTTTGGATTTTATAATGCAGATTCTATAAATTTACAAAAAGTTAATTTTTATATTGCATATTTATTTCTTTTATGTTACAATGAAATTGGATATGTTTGAAGATTCAGGTGCTTTCCCTTTCTCAATCAAAAGGTTTTGGTTCAGAAAGGCGGTGATGTTATGACCAAAAGAGAAATCTCTTTCTATATCATAATATTACTATTATTTTTTATAATAATAACTTTATTGTATAGATAATAAAAGCACCTGATTTCAACTGCTGTTGATTTCAGGTGTTAACCATAAAATATGGGAAAGCGTCTGAATACTCTACATTCAAACGTATCCTTTTTTTATTTTGTCAGATTTCTCTTGACATATTCATCATATCACATAAATGTTACTTTGACAAGTATTTTTGAAAATTTACAAAAAGTTAATTTTTGTATTGCTTATTTAATTCTTTTATGTTACAATGAATTTGGATATGTTTGAAGATTCAGATGCTTTCCCTTTCTCAATCAAAAGGTTTTGGTTCAGAAAGGCGGTGATGTTATGACCAAAAGAGAACGCTCTTTATATATCATAATATTGCTATTATTCTTCATAGTAATAACATTATTATATCAATAATAAAAGCATCTGATTTCAACTTTTGTTGATTTCAGATGCACCCATCATTGGGAAAGCGTCTGAATACTCCATTCAAACGTATCCTTTTTTATTTTGTCAAAATTCTTTTGACATATTCATCATATCACATAAATGATACTTTGACAAGTACTTTTTTAATTAAAATGTTTTAATAAAAATATAGCTTTTTAATGTTTAATTATTACCTAAAATTTTAAATTTCCCTTCATATAAATACTCATCATCTTTAAAATTTTTACTATTATTATATTGCCAATAAATATCTGCCTGTTTACAAATAGAATTATAAGATTCGTGAGGCTTAGGTAATAATTTATCACGACTTTTAAAGACCTCACCATATATCTCTATTTTATAAATGACATAATTTTGAGATCTAAGATGTTTTTTCCAATAATCAATTTGATCTTTCCTACACAAATAAATACAATTATACCTACTTGGTAAATTTTTAAATTTTTTTCTTCTTATATCTTCAAATGCTAACTCTCTTATTAATATTTGATATTCATTAATACAACTTTTTGCTTTTGATAATAACTCTATTTGACCTGGAATATCTTTTATTTTTTGTGCATGTTCTATAGCATCATTTAAAGGAACATTGGTTTGATTATATATATCTATATATGGTGCAAAATCAAGAGAAAATTTAGTAAATTCATTTTGAGTTGTTTCTAAAACTCTACCTATTTGCCACTCATCATCATGAATTCCACATTTATGTATGTGGTAAAATATTTTATCATTTTTCATTTTTTACTCCATTCTATCCAAATAGCTGCTTTTATCACTGGAATTTGGTAATCTATTTTGTATTTCTTTATTTTTAACTTTTTGTATTAATGTAATAATATGCTTCCAAGGCAATTGTGCAACCAGTTGCACAAATTCATCATCTTTATATTCATTATAAAAAGACTTCATATATTTTAAATTACGAACTGAAAAACCTTTCAAATTAGGAAAAGATATTTTTAATTCTATTGTGACATTATCAATAAATTTATTTCCCCAATTACTATTTTCTTCTAAAGTTTTTCTTATATTAAAATATAAGTTAACCAATTTTACATTACATTCATCATAATTTCA
>CANQHK010000027.1 GCA_947623645.1 uncultured Bacilli bacterium | reverse complement strand
ATTTGTAGTTTTGAAATATAAATAGTACAAATGTAGGGATTTAGTCGAATCGTAGTATTTTGCTTTATTTTAGGAAAACGCCAACTTTGTTTCCTCTAGTAACCCTTGGTTCAAACGCGGTGGGAACTACAACAACACTTCGAATGCAGGTGTATTCAACAGTAACAACAACAATTCTTCCCGTGCGGTTTTTGTCCCTCTTTACTACAATGATTAAGTTTATCTTCACTCTATATTTAGTATTTTACGGATACTTTGATGTGTTTATTGTAGAGATTTTTTTTGTTCTATTAAAGAAAAACTTGAAGAGTAAAGCTTGATTAGTAATAAAAATGAATACTAAGTATTAGAATTAAAGAAAGAAAATCCGGATTGTTTATGTTTGTTCATAGTGGTAAATTTTATATCTTTGTTGCAGAAGATGCTGATACTATTAATCAGTATGTGATTTTAAAGAAAACAAAACTTACCAAAGAAATCGAAAGGTGTAGTTTTCCAGATCATCGAATTGATGATTATATGCGGGTGTTCAAAAATCATCAATTAAATATTTCTACCCGAAAACCTTACTCCTTTACAAGCTTTCGAAATATTAAATCAAGTGGTGATGTGGACTCATGAGTAAGATTTTGGATGATTTGATGATTTATAAACAATATACAGAACTAATCTATTATACAGAGATGATTACGGATAAATTTCCGAAACATAAAAACTATACTGCTTGGTCTAAAAAAATTACGAATATTGGAAATTTATTAGGTGGATGGATAAAATCATGCCAAAAACGATAAAAAATGTATTTTTTCAAAATCTTACTTTTATAAAACTTTATGATGCACATATTCGTGCATCTTTTAATAAGAAAAATCGACGGGATGTTATTGCTTTTGAAATGGATTTAGAAACTAATTTAATGAACTTATTTCATCAAATTAAGAATGGTGATTATTGTCATGGGGAGTATCATACGTTTGTGATTCATGAACCTAAGGAACGACTTATTCAGTCTCTTCCTTATCAGGATAGAATTGTTCATCAGTGGTATGTAGAAGAATTTATTATTCCTTATTTTGTTCCTAAATTTATAGTTGATACTCATGCTTGTATTCGTGGTAGAGGGACACATAAGGCAGTTGATAAATTACAGTATTATATGAGACTTATGAAAAGAAAATATGGAAGTTATTATGTTTTGAAGTGTGATATTCATAAATATTTTTATAGTATTAACAGAGATGTTTTATTTTCTATTTTAAAGAAATCTATTTCTGATAAAGATTTATTGAAGTTTACTTATGGATTAATTTTTGATGGAAATGGTGATGTTGGAATTCCTATTGGGAATTATACTTCTCAATATTTTGCAAATATATATTTAAATGAACTGGACCATTATATGAAAGAGATCTTACACATTCCTTACTATGTACGATATATGGACGATTTTGTGCTTTTGGTTAGGACAAAAGAAGAAGCAAGGAAGTATATGAAGTTGATAGAAAAATATTTAAGAAAAAGGGGCTGTCCCAAAATCAATCACTTAATTTTGAGACAGCCCCATTATCCGAATCATTTTGGAATTGATTTTTGTGGTTATCGAATTTATGAAACACATCGTTTGTTTCGAAAACGGAGTAAAGATAAAATAAAAAATATTATTCGGCAGGCGACTCATGATTTTAAATGTGATATTTTCGATTCTACCAAATTTCAAAGACGTTATTCTTCATGGCTTGCCCATGCACATCACGCCAATGCTTATAATCTTGTTCAAAAGTATTCCAATCAATTAGAATTTTTAAATAGTATAAATATCGAATCGAATTTATGGAGATTCCTTTTTTATTTTATTTAGTTCTTCTTCGATTCTTTTTATTGCTTTTTGTAAACTTTCAATATCATCTTTATTGGTTTGATTATTATTTCCGTTGTTTTGATTTCCATTATTGCTTTCAATAGTTTGGGCTTGAGTTGCATAAGTTAAAACAACAAGTCCTATGAGTTGTAACCAGTTTCCAATATTTTCTTGTTCATCAAGGGTAAATTCTTTTGTTAATAGTAAACCAATAACAATGGCACTTCCCGTAAATGTATAAGGGTCCATGTTCGATATAATTTTATCCTTATTCAAAGTATCACCTAATTCATTATATGTCCTTTTTGAAAATTTAAGATAAAACGAAAAAAACTAAGACTTTATTTTTTTATTAAATGAACAAAAATTTTTATTGATAAATATAGAACTATTTGGTATATTAAATGTATCTAGCAAATTGACGTTATTCAATGTGAATAACTACATAATCCTAATTTAGATGAAAATATTTGCAATTATACAAACATTTTACATTTCATTGTTATTTCTAATCTTGAAATGTAAATGTTGGATTATCTCAAAGTGAGATGAAAGTACTAAATGGTTATTTATAAACGAAAGGGGGATAGTATTTTGAAAAAGTTAGAATTAAATATGGATATAAATCAACTGACTAAAAAAGATGGAGTTCCTTTTGAAGTTGTTAATCCTAAACCTAGTAAAGAGTTATTAGAGGCACTAGAAGAGGAAGAAGAAATACTAAAGGATTTAAAAAGTGGAAAAAGAAAAGGTTATACAAATATGAATGACCTTATAAAGTCTTTAAATGAAAATTAGTTATAAAACATATAATTGATTATACAAGGACTTTTCGAACATTAGTATACAAAGTACAAAACAAGGAGTTAGTATTATTACTTTTTGCAACTGGTAGTCATAGTGAAATTTTCTAATCAATTGTTCAAAAAAATTATTAGCGCAAAAAAATATCCACAATTTCTGTGGATACTTTTTTTATCTGTTGTAGAATTCAACGATTAATGCTTCATCGATATCAGCACTTAATTCACTACGTTCTGGAAGGCGTACAAATTTACCTTCTAACTTGTTGGCATCAAAAGTAACGTATTCAACTCTTTTACCAACTTTTTCTAAGCTAGCAAGCACTGCTTTATGATTTTTTGAAGTATCTTTCAAAGCAATTGTAGAACCTACTTTAACACGGTATGATGGGATATCAACTTTCTTTCCATCAACAGTAATATGTCCATGATTTACAAGTTGTCTTGCTGCACGACGAGTCGTTGCAAAACCTAAACGATATACTAAGTTGTCTAAACGAGACTCTAACATTTGTAAGAACAATGTACCAGTAACACCTTTTTTGTTATTTGCTTCTTTAAAGATGTTGTGGAATTGTCTTTCGTTTATTCCGTACATAAAACGAACCTTTTGTTTTTCTTTTAATTGTAAACCATATTCGGAAAGTTTACCCTTTCTGTCTTGTCCGTGTTCTCCTGGTCCATATGGACGTTTTGCAAGTTCTTTTCCACTTTCTAAAGTAGAAAAACCAACACGTCTTGCTTGCTTGTAGCTTGGCCCTGTGTATCTAGCCATTTTTCAAATCCTCCTATCTTTCTATTCATCGAAAGATGTATTTGCCTTCAAGTTAGGGAGTTCTTCTTTCATACGTTCGCTAAACAGCAAAAGTTACTAATCTTTTAAAGAACACATTAACTCAACTCAAATACTTGCTGTTTCAATGAATATGCATTGATATTATGACACAAAACTCACGTCTTGTCAAACTTTTTTTAACAAAAATCAAAATTATCTTTTCAATTGGTAGGAATTTGTAGTATAATGTTGTTATACTATAGAAGGTTGGTGAAAGGGTATGAATGGAGTACATTTATTAATTGCAACTTGCATTATTCTCGCTGTCATTGTTATCACGATTACTCTTTTTTTAATCCAAAAAAGAAGGATTCATAAATTAAAAGAAGAAATTGCCTCTTTGGATAAAGAAAAAAATTTAATTGTATCCACTCCAATCCTATCTGAACTTTCCAAAGTAGAAGCAATTTTAAAAAATGAAAAATTAGAAGAAAAATATAAAGAATGGAAAAAAAGATTCGAACATATTAAAGAAGAGAGAATTCCAGAAATTAATGAAATGATTATTGAATTAGACTTAGCTCTTGATTCGAAAGAATACCGTGATTTAGATACTCGCCTTGCAAGATGTGAACTAGAGGTATGCAAAGCAAGAGAAGCCATTGATGAACTTTTAGAAGAAATTCAAGAAGTAACACTCAGTGAAGAAAAATATCGAAACATCATTACAAAATTAAAAAATAAATATCGTTCTTTCTTAAGTGAATTTAATCTCCATAAGGCAAATTATGAAGATATGCAAACAATTATTGAACTTCAACTTGAAAATATTGAAAAAAGATTCCAAGATTTTGAAGAAGCCATGGAACATAATGAATATGAAGAAGTTGTACATATTGTAAAAGCGCTAGACGCAATGATTGATCACATGGCAATTATTATTCAAGAAGTTCCAGATTTAATATTATTGTCCAAAAAGATTATTCCTAAAAAATTAGAAGAAATTTCAACCATTCATAAAGACATGAAAAAGAAAGGATATTCTTTGGAATATTTAAAGATTGATTATAATATTAAAGAAAGTAAAAAACATCTAGAAGACATCTACGATCGAATTAAAGTTTTAAACTTAGAAGATTGTATGTTTGAATTAAAAACGATGCTCGATTATTTAGATGGTATCTTCAATGATTTTGAAAAAGAAAAATTATGTAGAAAACTATATGAAGAAACGCTTCAAGATTTAGAAAAAAGACTTCGTAAAATCAATAAAATTGTTGGAGATATTTATAATCAATTAGACGATATTATGAATATGTACCATTTAAGAGAAAAAGATATTCAAGAAATTGATAAAATAAAACTTCGATTAGAAAAAATCAATTCTGATTATACACAATTACAAGAACAAGAAGAAGCCTCTGAAATCTGTTATTCAAAATTAGTAAAAGAATTAGACGAAATAGCAGGTGGTTTAAAAATAATTGAAGTTGATTTGGATGATGCTCTAAAGAATTTAGGAAGCATGTACGATGATGAGCTTCGTGCTCGAGAACAACTAGAAGAAATTCAAGATTTATTAAAGCAAAGTAAAATCCGCATTCGAATGTATAAATTACCAATTATCAATAATCACTACTTTGTAGAGTTAAGTGAGGCAAAAGATGCTATTGGAGAAATTATTAAAGAACTTGAGAAAAAACCAATTGTTATTAAAGTTTTAAATACTCGAGTAGATACAGCAAGAGATTTAGTATTAAAATTATATAATACAACCAATGATATGATTCAAAAAGCTCGTTTAGCAGAAGTTGCTATGGTTTATGGAAATCGTTATCGCTTTCATTCAAAAGATTTAGATTTGGCTTTAAGAAATGCAGAAGATTTATTTAAAAAAGGTTATTATCAGGATTCACTAGAAGTAGCAGTGAGTGCGATTGAAGAAGTCGATGATGGAATTCACGAAAGACTTTCTAGTATTCAAGTAAAATAGGTATAGAAATATACTTATTTTTTTGGTAAAATAATAGAGAAAAAGAGGGATACTATGATTTATTTAGATTATTCATCAACAACGCCACCAAGAAAAGAAGTTCTTGATAGTTTTGTAGAAAGTAGTGAAAGATTTATAGGAAATGCCAATAGTTTACATAAATTGGGATTGGACGCAAGAAAACTTATGGAGAAAGCAGAAGAGCAAGTAGCATCTTTATTTTCTGTTCTTCCTAGTGAAATTATTTTTACATCGAGTGCTAGTGAAGCGAATAACATGGCTTTAAAAGGAATTGCACAGTTTTATCAAACAAGAGGAAAACATATTGTTACAACAAAGTTAGAACATTCCAGCATTTTAGAAACTTGTACTTTTTTAGAAAGCCAAGGATTTATCATTGATTATGTTCCAGTAGATTCTTTTGGACAAGTTCATTTGGAAGAACTTGAAAAAGTTTTAAGAAAAGATACGATTTTAGTGAGCATTCATCAGGTAAATAGTGAAGTTGGAATTATTCAAGATGTTTCTAAAATTGGGTCCTTTTTAAAGAAAAATTATCCCAAAGTATTTTTTCATGTCGATGGAACGCAAAGTGTTGGAAAAATGCCGGTTTGTTTAGATAATATTGATTTGTTTACTTGTTCTGCTCATAAATTTTATGGATTAAAAGGAATTGCTTGCCTTATTAAAAAGAAAAATGTAAATTTGGTTCCTTTAATTCATGGAGGAAAGAGTCAGACGGATTTTCGAAGTGGAACACCTGCTGTTAGTTTAATGGTATCTTTTGCTAAGGCTTTAAGATTAGCACTCGAAGATTTCGAAGAAAAGTATCAAGATGTAAAAGAAAAAAATTTGTATTTGCGAAAAGAATTGGAAAAAATTCCTGAAGTTGTCATTAATTCGCCTAGAGATGCACTTCCTCATATTTTAAATTTAAGTATTCCAAAAATAAAATCAGAAACAATGTTACATGCTTTAGAGCAAGAAGAAATCTATATTTCTACGAAGACTGCCTGCAGTAGAGATTCCTCTCTTTCCCTTTCATTAGACGCTATGGGAAGAGCAAAAGAAATTTCTTCAACTTCGATTCGAATCAGTTTATCTTACTTAACAACAAAAGAAGAATTAGAAAATTTTTTAAAAATTTTGAAAACAAAAATAAAAGAATTAAATTTTCAAAAATAGTATAAAAATTAGAAATGGTGGAAAAATAATGGAAAGAGTAATTTTAATTAAATATGGAGAATTAACAACAAAGAAAGGAAATCGGAAATTCTTTATTCAAACGTTGTATCAAAATATTCAAAAAAAATTAAAAAATTTAGATGTGCATATTACAAAAGATATTTCTAGAATGTATGTTACTTTCCAAGAAAAAGATTTGGAAATTATTTTAAAGAAAATTCAGGAAGTTTTTGGTATACATACTTTTCAAGTAGCAAGAAAAGTTCCAACGGATATAAAAACAATTCAAGAGGCTTGTCTTGAAGTTATGAAAGAAGAAGATTTTCATACATTTAAAGTAGAAACGAAAAGAAGTGATAAAAGTTTTCCGACTCCAAGTTTAGAATTTTCTCGGCAAATAGGAGGAATCATTCTAAAAAACATCGAAAATATTCAAGTAGATGTTCATACTCCTGATGTTTTACTACAAATCGAAATTTTAAAAGGATATACTTATATCTATACCAATAAACAATATGGTCTTGGAGGTTATCCTGTCGGGTGTCAAGAAAAAGCACTTTTAATGCTAAGCGGTGGAATTGATTCTCCCGTTGCTGGATATCTTGCTTTAAAAAGAGGAGTTCCAATCGACTGTGTTTACTTTGAAGCCATTCCTCATACATCTTTAAATGCGCGAGAAAAAGTTATTTCTTTAACGAAGAAACTTGCTAAATACAAAGATAAAATTAATTTACATATTATTTCTTTTACAAAAATTCAAGAAGAAATTTATAAGAATTGTGATTCCGATTATACCATTACGATTATGCGAAGAATGATGTATCGAATTATGGAAAAACTTTCTTTAAAATACAAAGCTCTTGCAATTGTGAATGGAGAAAGTATTGGACAGGTTGCATCTCAAACACTTCACAGTATGTCTGTGATTAATCAAGTTACCAATATGCCCGTTATAAGACCGGTTGCATGTCTTGATAAATTAGAAATTATTGATCTTTCAAAAAAAATCGATACTTACGACATTAGTATTTTACCGTATGAAGATTGTTGTACTGTCTTTGTTCCAAAACATCCAGTGATTCATCCAACATTAAAAAAATGTCTGGAAAATGAAGAAAAATTTGATTTTTCAAAACTTATTGATGAAGCTGTAGAAACACATCAAACCATCGTCGTCGAAGAAGAAATGGAAGATTTTTCAAACGATTTATTTTAGGAAATAATTACCAATAAAAAATATGTATGAAATTTGCTCTTTTGCCTCATTCTATTAGTGTACAGGAGGTGAAATAAATGAGCAACAATAACAACACTAACTCAATGAAAATGAGAGTTCCAGGAGCTAAACAAGCTATCGACAAAATGAAATACGAAATCGCTAACGAATTCGGAGTTAATTTAGGTCCAGATGCTACTAGCCGTGCTAATGGAAGCGTTGGTGGAGAAATCACTAGACGTTTAGTACAAAATGGAATGAACAACATTTCTTCAAGTTATAATAATAACCAATCTAGATAATAGATAGTAAAAGGGAACGATTTATTGTTCCTTTTTTCTTGGATTCATAAAAAGAAAGAACAAAATTCTTAAACTATGCTATAATGATTATTATAGAGGGGGATTTCTATGGACCAAGAAAAACTAAAAAAAATAAAAGAAATACTTGAAAAAGCTTCTATTTTGCATCAAAAAGATCCTAGTATTTTAGAAAATATCGCAAACTTATTTCATCTAGAAATCGATATGAATCGATATGATGATTACGAAATCAAAAGTATAGAAAGTAGCCCATTAAAAATAGAAATAACGGATTGTAAAAAGAATATAACCTATATTTCTATTTATACAAGAAGTATTGAAATAGATGCCTTTTTTAGAAAAGGTACTTTATATAACAGAGTTTTTGCTATAAAAAACGATTTAATCATCGAAAGAATTTATTCTTCGGATAGCACTCTACCTCTGAAAATAAAAATAATTTTTCAAGATGGTTCCTATGATTTAATTTTTGAAAAAATGGAAATTACTAATGATCAAGGAGAAACACATAAAAAGTTCATTATAAGATATGTTGAGATAAATGATGAAAACGAGCATGAAAATCTTTGGACAAAAGTTTATGCTAAAAGTAATCTTCCAGAAAACAGAAACGAAGAATTTGAACAAGTTTATATAGGTGGAAAATTTTTAAAGAAAAAAGAACATATAGAAGATAAATATGCATATATCAAAAACAATAATATAATTTATGGAATTGACCGTATAGTAGAGGATGATAATTTTCATTATTTTTATGGAATATGTTTTGAAAATTTAGATTTAAATATAAAAGACTATATTCCACTATTTATGCATTCTAGAGTCTATTCTTCATTAAGCGATAAAAAGAATATTTCTGCAATTGTATTAAGAGGTGGAACGAGAGATGGAAAACACCATTTTATAGAAATTTCAAAAGATAAAGAAAAGATTCTTTTAAATTACTATACCGAAGTATATCATACTTTAAAACAAAATTTAAAAGAAATAAGACAAAAAGAAATTACGATTAATCCTACTCATGATGGAAGCATTACAAATGTGGAATTGATCGATATTATGGAAAGAATAGAAAAAGATTTTGAACAGAATGAATTTATAAAAATTGTTCTCCAAGAATTAAAAATATTTGCAATAAAAATAAGTCACAATAACAAAATAGCAAAGGAAGAATTTGATCTTCTATCTCCAAAAGTTTGGATCGATAAAAATATGAATGAGATTTTTGAATTATTTCATCAAAATAAAAAAGAATGTTTCCAAATTGCAGAAGAGCAATGCAATTATTCGAAAAATCTTTCCAAAATTCTTACGAAATATCTAAGAAATAACCAATCATAAGTTTTTTCATATATTATACCGAGGTGGAAAATATATGAACTGTGATTATCAATTTGGAAATCAATGTTATAATTATTATGATAATAAGATTGGTTTGCAAACAACGAAATATCAGATTATGGCTCCGGAACAGTCTCAACCAGAACAACCTGGAATGGAATATTTAATGAATCCTCTTCCTATTTTTGATAACCCGGAGTATAAGGGAAGCGGAAAGTTAAAAGGAAAAGTTGCAATTATTACAGGAGGAGATAGTGGACTTGGAAGAGCAGCTGCAATTGCTTTTGTAAAAGAAGGAGCAAAAGTCGTTATTCCATATTATAATGAACATCGAGATGCCGAATATACGAAAAATTATATTGAGTGTATGGGTGGAGAATGTATTCTTTTATCCGGAGATATATCTACCAAAGAGTTTTGTCAAGAAATTGTTCAAAAAACATTGAGTACTTTTGGAAAAATCGATATTTTAGTCAATAATGCTGGTGTTCAATATCAACAGGATTCTCTAGAAAATATTAGCGATGAACAATTTGATCGAACGATGAAAGTAAATGTTTATGGTATGTTTTATCTAACTAGAGCAGTTCTTCCTTATTTAGAAAGTGGAGCATCGATTATTAATTTAAGCTCTGTAACAACTTTTTTTGGAAATCCACAATTAATTGATTATGTTACAACGAAAGGTGCAATCGTTGGGTTTACAAGGGCTTTGGCAAGAAACTTAGCTTTAAAAAATATTCGAGTAAATGCGATCGCTCCGGGATTTTTCTGGACACCTTTACAACCAGCTTGTTGGGTAAAAGAAAAAATTCCATCTTTAGGAGCAGATGCTGCAATGGCTCGTGGGGCGATGCCTTATGAACTTGCTCCAACTTTCGTATTTTTAGCAAGTGATGATTCAAGTTATGTAACCGGTCAAGTTCTTCATAATAATGGTGGGCAGGTAATGGGTTAAAAAAATTTAAAAGTTGAAAGACTCTGTTTTTTAAAAATAGAGTTTTTTTTGTATGTTTTTTTATCTTTGGTAAATACTAGAAATGGTGATAGATATGGAAAAAAAGAAGTATGAAAAAATTGTTGATAAGCATAAACCGACAGAAACCCGTGGACAAAATGCTTTTATTGCCTTTGTATCAGGAGGATTAGTTGGGGTTATTGCTCAAATTTTAACAGAACTTTATACGGTCTGGTTTGATGTTTCTACAAAAGATGCTTCTTCTTTTATGCTAGTAACGTTAATTTTTGTAGCTTGTCTTTTTACCGCCCTTGGATTCTTTGATCGCTGGGTTACTTTTTGTAAATGTGGTTTGATTATTCCAATAACTGGATTTGCTCATTCAATGATGAGTGCAGGAATGGAATATAAAAAAGAGGGTCCTATTTTTGGAATTGGGAGCAATGTTTTTAAACTTGCTGGAAGTGTAATTTTATATGGAGTTGTATCAGCTTGGTTCTTTGGACTTCTAAGACTTATAATTATGGGAGGGTAAAAGATGACATTCAAATATAAAAATGTATATTTAGAAAATACAGCAACGATTGCTGGACCATACGAGGGAAAAGGACCTCTTGCCAAAACTTTTGATAAAACATTTCAAGATTTATACTATGGTCAAAAGTCTTGGGAGCAGGCAGAAGCGAAGGTTTTGGAAGATACTCTTGCTTTATTATTAAAGAAATCTGGAAAATTAAAGGAAGAAATTGATTTAGTGATTTCTGGAGATTTAATGAATCAGATTACCTCTTCTTGTTATTCTACTCTTCGGTACAATTTACCGTTTGTTGGAATTTATAGTGCTTGTGCAACTAGTGTTGAGGGATTAATTATAGGAAGTAACTTTATAGATGGAAAGAAAATTAACAATTGTTTAGTTGCAACTTCCTCTCACAATATGAGTAGTGAAAAACAATTTCGAAATCCTACAGAATATGGAGCACCGAAACCGAAAACAGCGACGTTTACTGCAACAGGGGGTGCAGCAATGCTTTTAACCAATCAAAAGGGTATGGTGAAAGTAGAAAGTGCAACGCTTGGAAAAATTAACGATTTGGGTCAAACGGATCCTCTTCATATGGGAAGTGTTATGGCTCCAGCTGCAGCAGATACGATTCATCAACATTTAACGGATTTAAATCGAGATCCTAGTTATTATGATTTAATTTTAACAGGAGATTTAGGACTTTATGGGAAAGAGATTTTAATCGATTATATGAAAGCAGAATATCAGATGAATATCTCTCAAAATTATAATATCGTTATTTATTTAAAACTAATTAAAATTTTATCCAAAAACTTAAGATAATTAAAAAAGTACAATTCCTCATAAGAGAAATTGTA
>CANQHK010000026.1 GCA_947623645.1 uncultured Bacilli bacterium | reverse complement strand
TTTTTGCTTTATTTGAAGACTCATAAAATGCATGTTCAAACTGATCTTCATAAAATTTGACTTTAATTCCATCAAATGTCTGTAACCCATTTTTACAATATTTTTCTACATAGTATTTTTTATATTCAACTGGTGATGATAAAGTTACAAAATCTGGTACACTACTCATATTATAATCTTATTTCAAATAAATTGAATTTTGCTGCGTTTTTATTAGTTGGTTTTAATTCATGACCCAATTTAGTTTCAAGATAATGAATTAATTCTAGTTTTACCTTTGAATTACCATTTCTACCAAAATTCATTTTATATGAAGTAGCCCCCATTAATATATCTTCTAATTGTAGAAAAACTGACTCATGTGATTCTATAGCATATATTTTTTCTATATTATCCGGATGATTTTTATTATTTAAGCATCTTTTCAAATCATTTAGTACGTTTGGATCACTATAAGTTTTTACATCTGTATATATTGTATACTTCGAATCTGATGAAATCCAATTATTTAACAATTGATAATAGAACTTATAAAAACCTAATTCAGCATTATCATTATGATATTTTAAATCTATTTTACTTGAGTCAATACAAATTGTTCTAAAATTAATATTATAAGTAATATATATATCAATCATTTCTTTATATAAATCTAGATATCTTTTCGTTACTCTATTCCATTTTAACTCTGTTTTAATATTTAAATCGTACTTTCTTTTCAAATTATTTATTTTATTTTTTATTTCTAACCGATCATCTCTATCAATCATTACTCCCCCAATAAATATATACTTATTTGTATCTGTAATAACATTTTTATTATAGAATAGATCTTGTCTACTTTCATCGCAGTATAGTTCGATCATTATACCACCTCGAATTACATTATACTATATTTCTATATATTTTTTAAGTATTTTTCCTAAAAAGCATTCATTTTAATTTTCAAAAAAATAGAATTTTAAAATACAAGGAGGAATTTTATGCTCAAGTTGATGGGACTGTTTTAAAATTACGAAAATCATAATTCATAAAAAGGTTGTTTTTATATACTCTCTTAGGGAAAACAAAATGAACGCTACCATTTTTTTCGAATTATCATCTTTTATCAAAAAATAGATTCAATAAATACCATTCGATCTCTTCCACTTAAATCTTTTTGACAAGTGAACTCTACGTTTTCAAAATATTTATCCACAATTTTGCGGATATCTTCTTTTTGCTGTTCTCCAATTTCAAAGGCGATTAGAAAGTCTTTTTCTAAGTTTTTCTTACAACTCGATAAAATTTTTCGGTAATAAAGAAGACCATCTTCTCCTCCATATAAAGCAAGAGCCGGTTCGTTTTCACGAACAATTTCTTGAATTTCTTCATTTTCTCGAATATAAGGAGGATTGCTAATAATAACGTGAAATTTTTCATCGATTCCATCCAGCATATCTCCTTCTAAAACGTGAACAGAAAGTCCTAATTGAAGAGCATTTCGACGCGTAACTTCTAATGCTTTTGGGCTAATATCCAAAAGAGTAACATCGATTTGAGGAAGAAGTTTTTTTAAAGTAAGACCGATTACTCCACTTCCACAACCTAAATCTAAAAGACGAATTGGAGCATTACCAAATTTCTTTTGAATGAATTTTTTCGTATTTTCTACCAACTCTTCCGTTTCAAACCTTGGAATTAACACATTTTCATCAATATAAAAGGAAGAACCATAAAAATCTACATTTCCCATAACATATTGAATGGGCTTTTTCTCCTCTACTTGCTTGAGTTTTTCTTTATATTCTACAAAAACATGAGGATCTACTTCCATATCTAAGCAATTATAAAGTTCTAACGTATTCATCGAAAGTAAATCAGCAAGTAACATCCGAGCAAAATCAGAATGAACCCGACTTTTTCCATAAACAATTAAATCTTCTACTGTTTGCATTCCAACATCCTTCCTTTAAAAACTTTTCTTTATAAGCAAAAAACACTAACAAGTTCGCTAGTATTTTCTATTTTGAAGAATGGACCGAATCAGCGTTTTATTCATACACAAAGTTTTTTCAGAATCCATTGAATGAATTTTTTCTTTTTCTTGACCCAGCCCCATACTTTTTAAATAAGTACAATAATCTTCATAGATAAATTGATTATAAATAGGACAATAAGAATCACACTCTGGTTTTTTAGGACTTGATAAAAGAGCACGAATATACGATAAAGTGCTTTTAGCTTCTTGAATCGTGTGCATCTTTTCTTTTTTAAAATAATTCCTACATTCCTCTTTATAAGAGCAAGTAAACATTTCTATTCTTCCTCTCCTTGTAGTTTTCTCTTTTGATCTTCTGTAATTAAAGCCTCGATGATTTCGTCTAATGCTCCATTCATAATACGATCCAAATTGTTCGTTGTATAGCCAATTCTATGATCTGTAACACGATTTTGTGGATAATTATACGTCCGGATTTTTTCAGCTCGATTTCCTCTTCCAATCTTGTTTCGTCTTTCATCTCCAAGAGCTTCTTCTTGCTTTTGAAGTTCTGCTTCATAAAGTCTTGCTTTCAAAACTTTCATCGCTTGTTCTTTATTTTGAATTTGACTTCTTTCATTCTGACAAGTAACAACAGTATTGGTTGGTAAATGCGTAATTCGAACAGCAGAATCGGTTGTATTAACTCCTTGTCCTCCACATCCACTACTTCGGTAAATATCAATTCGAAGATCAGCAGGATTAATTTCAATATTTACATCCTCTGCTTCGGGCATTACTAAAACTGTAGCTGTAGAAGTTTGAATGCGCCCTTGAGACTCCGTTTCTGGAACTCTTTGAACTCTGTGGGATCCACTTTCATATTTTAATTTCGAATAGACACTATCCCCTTTAACCATAAACTCAATTTGTGAAAAACCTCCTGCTACCCCTTCGATAGCATTGATAATTTCAATTTTAAATCCTTGTCTTTCAGCATACCGAGAATACATCCGGAATAGATCTCCTGCAAAAATATTGGCTTCATCTCCCCCAGCTGCACCCCGAATTTCAACGATAACATTCTTTCCATCATTTGGATCTTTTGGAATTAATAAAATCTCTAATTTTTCTTCCAGCTGCACTTTCTCCTTTTCGGCTCTTTCTAAATCTTCCCTAGCCATTTCTGAAAGTTCAGGATCTTTAAGCATTTCTTTTAATTCAGGAATGGATTCCAAAACTTTCTTATAAGCAGAATATGTCATAACGGTTTCTTCCAAATCACTGGCTTCTTTCGAAATTTTCGTAAGTTTTTCAATATTTGACATTACTTCTGGTTGAATTAACTCATCCTGTAATTCCTGATATTTTTTTTCAATGGCATCTAATCTTTCAATCATAAATACCCTCCTTTAAAAGGCATATTCAAATTTCCTTCTTTTTTGGAATCTATTTTTATTTTATTGTTCTAACTCTAATTCATCTTCATCTAATACAACTAAATCTTTTAAATCATCGTCGGTATCATCAAAAGTTTCTTCATCATCACCATTTATATCAAAGTCCATTGATTCTGCTTCTTCTTCCTCTTCTTCAGAAACAATATCCTCTAATTCTTCATCGTCTTCTTCGACACCTTTTACAATTTTATCAACCGTATGACGGCTTCTTAAATCCCAAGTACCATCTTCTAGTAATAAAAATCTTTTATCGGTAGTAAGAGAAGTAAAATAATCACCAATCTTATTATCAAAAGTTGACTTTGGTAAATTTAAAAGTTTAATAATTTGTTCAAACAGTTCTGCTGTATTTTGACAACCCTTTTCTTCTAGTAATAAATTTGTAATATCTTTATTAGAAAGTAATTCTAAATCTTCTTTGTTCATTTCACGAATACTCATAACATCCTCCTCATTGATCAATTGCATTATATGTAATGGATAAAAATTTGTTGACGAATTTCAACAACTAAACTTATATCACTTTTTAATATCTTTGACAAGTATTTTTACATCTTTTCTGGACCTTTTATAGCAAGGGTGTCTAAAAGTAAAGAAATAACGTCGTAAACAACTTTTGTTAAAGTAAGCCAAGTCTTCTGTAAAGAAGCATTTTCTTCAGTTAATATATGGTTTTCCGCATAAAAGGTATTATAACTACTAGCAAGTCGATATAAATATTCACAAACCTCATTCAAACTTTTCTCTTGATAAGCGTGTTCCAAAACAAGAGGTAAAGAAAGGAGTTCCAAAACAACTTTCGAATCTAGTCCTCCTTTTAGTTCTAAAGCAAGAGAAAATGGAATTTGTGCATCTTCTGCACGATTTAGTAAAGATTTCATTCGAATCGTAGAATATAAAAGATAAGGTCCGGTCTTTCCTTCTAGTTCCGAAAATTTGGAAACATCGAAAATATAATCGGTTCCTCGAAAAGGAAGTAAATCGGCGTATTTAATGGTAGCAATCGTCAAATCTTCAGCAATTTCTTCCCGTTCTCTTCCCACAATATCCTCTCGCATTCTCTTAGAAACTTCCTCTTTTACCAAATCGAGAAGCATGGAAAGTTCCATAACTCCACCATCTCGCGTCTTAAATGGTCGACCATCACTTCCATTAATCGTACCAAAACTATAGTGTCCTAAGAATGTAGAAGATGGAACCAATCCCGTTTTATAAGAAGCTCGAAAAATCTGTTCGAAATAAAGAGATTGACGATCATCCGTAACATACCATATTTCATCGGGATGAAATCTTTCCATTCTGGAATATAAAGTTCCTAAATCCCTCGTAGCATAGATGGTTGAACCATCACTTTTGATAACAATTAACGGAGGAATTTCTTTCGCATCATCCTCTTTTTCTACATCGATTACAAGGGCTCCATCGGATTCATAAAGAAAACGATCGAAAACTTTTAGAACATCGTCCTTATATTGGCAAGCATCCATCTCACCCTCCCATAAATCAAAATGAGTTTGAAGACGGTCATACGTTTTTTGAATACCAACACTAGAAATGCGAACAATTTTTTTCCACAAATCCGTAAGTGCAACATCACCCTGGTCAATCATTGCGGTAATCTCTCGAACTTCTTGCATTCTCTCTTCCGATTCTGCTGCAGCTTTGCTAGCTTCCGGATACATTCTTCCTAAATCTTCATTCGTAAGAGCAATTTCTGGATATTCCCCTTGATAATCCTTTTGAAACCAAGGAAGATCCGGTTGTTCCCTTTTTAACTGGGAAATCACCATTCCTGCTTGACGTCCCATATCCCCAAGATGAACGTCAGAAATCACTTCATTTCCAAGAAGAATGGCAAGACGTCTTAAAGCTTCCCCAATATTTGCACTCCTCATATGCCCGACATGTAAAGCCTTAGCAGCATTGGCTCCACCGTAATCCAAAACAATCTTTTTAGCGTCCATCTTATCGATATTCGAAAACAAATCTTCCCGCATTGAATTTAAAAGATAAAGGTAGAACGCATCAGCAAAACGAAGATTAATAAATCCGCATCCTGCTACTTCAACCGAAGAAAAATAAGGATTTTCTTTTAATTTAGAAGCAACCTCTTCCGCAATCTCACGAGGATTCTTCCTATACTTTTTAGCAAGAGCCATACAGTCATTAATTTGGTAATCCCCCAATTCACTTCTTTGACAGCGAACAAAATTTACTTTATCCAAAGAATATCCAAGGGTTGAAAAAACATCCTGAATCGTCGTCGTTATTTCTTTTAAAACACTCATTTTGCATCCTCCCAACGAACTTCATAAGTAACTTTCTTTTTTTCCAAAAGAAGGTCATAAACAAGAATAAAAGATTTTTCGTGAGGCTCGAATTTTTCCGTAAAAATAGCAAGATCAAGATGTTGATTCAAGTCTTTTATAAAAACATCATTTACAGTTTCACACTTTTCCAAAAAATTATACACCAGTTTTTTCTGAGAATCTTCTCGAATCATTTGCTTTTTCGAAAAATCCAAAGAAACTTTTGCATCTTCTTCAAAAAAATCTAAACAATTTTGATGATAAATTCCCATCGTTTGATGTTCTACTACTTCTGTTAAAATCGTACGTTTTGTAAATACTTTTACTCTCATTCCTGCTTCCTTTCAAATCTATCTAGGATTATAACAGAACAAGCCCCTTTTTGCAATAAATTTTGACAAAATTAAAAAGGAGAAAAAAGGAAAATAAGAAAAAACAAACAGATTGACATAAAAATTAAAAAATTATAATAAAAATTCAAAAGCTGGTATATAGGTCATTTTTAATTTATTCAGAAAGGAAATATAAGAGTTCTTAAAAGGACTCCATCATGAAAGCTCTGCCGGCTCTTTTTTTATTGAATTTTTTTTATTTTTCTTGACTAACAAAACAAATTTCTACGCATACTAAATTTAGAAATGAGGAATTTGTATGAAAAATAAGAAAAGGTTAAGAAAAATTATAAAAGCAATCAAAATTATGATGATTTCTATATTTGCCGTACTTCTTTTAACATCTGGAGTCTATATTTATGCTAAAATGAGTCCAAAGTTAGAAATCAAAAGTGCCAATGCTTTTTTAATGTATGATAGTGAAGGAGAATTATACTTTCAGGGAAGTGGAAATCAAGAATGGATAAGTTTAAAAGACATCAGTCCTTACATGGTAAGTGCAACCATTTCAACCGAAGATAAAAGATTCTATGACCATTATGGATTTGATTTTATAAGAATTGCCAAAGCTCTTTATGTCAATATTATGACCAAACAAAAAAAAGAAGGAGCATCGACGATCTCCCAGCAGTACGCCAAAAACTTATTTTTAGATTTTGATAAAACTTGGGAAAGAAAATTCAATGAGATGTGGATTACGATTCAATTGGAATCCCATTATACAAAAGATGAAATCTTGGAAGGATACCTAAATACGATTAATTACGGACATGGAATGTATGGAATTGAAAATGCAAGTAAATTTTATTTTGATAAAAGTGCCAAAGATTTGACCTTAGCAGAAGCTGCTCTTTTAACTGGAATTCCAAAATCCCCTAGTCATTATTCTCCCTTTGTCGATTATGAATTAGCCAAAAAAAGACAAGTTAACATTTTATACATGATGTTAAAAAATGATTACATTACAGAAGAACAATACGAAGAAAGTGTAAACGAAGAACTTCATCTCGTTGGAAAAAAAGAAAACGATACGCTAACTTCTGTTGCTTACTATCAAGATGCAGTTATGAAAGAATTAAAGAAATTAAATATTCCGGAATCGTACCTAGAAACAGGAGGTTTAAAAATCTATACCAATCTAGATCGCAAAGCCCAAAAAGATTTAGAGGATAGTGTCAAAGAAAATCTAACCAAAGAAGATGATATTCAAACAGCAGCAGTTATGATGGAACCAACAACCGGAAAAGTCATTGCGATGATTGGAGGAAAAGACTATACAACTTCTCAATATAACCGGGCTTATTCTTCTGCAAGACAAGTAGGATCTACCATGAAACCAATTCTCTACTATGCAGCACTGGAAAATGGATTCACATCCAGTACCACCTTTACCAGTGAAGCAACCACATTTACTTTTGCCAATAATCAAACATATTCTCCTCAAAATTACGGAGATAGTTACGGAGATAAACCCATTTCTCTTGCAACCGCAATCAGTTATTCCGATAATATTTACGCTGTGAAAACACATATGTTTTTAGGCGAAGAAACCCTTGTAAATATGTCCAAAAGACTGGGAATTACAACACAACTAGATGAAGTTCCATCCCTTGCTCTTGGAACAGCCAGCATCAATATGTTAGAGTTTACAGCAGCATATTCTGCCTTTGCCAACGAAGGATATAAAGTCGAAGCAAACTTTATTACCAAAGTAGAAGACTTAAAAGGAAATGTCTTGTACGAAAAAGAATATGAAAAAGAAGGAATCTTAAATAAAAGTTTAACCTATATTCTAAGTAACTTATTGACAACGACCTATGACTCTGACTACATTGATTACTCTTACCCAACAGCAATCGGAATTGCTCCCAAAATAAAGCATACCCTTGCCCTAAAAAGTGGAACAACCGACACCGATCACTGGTCCATTGGTTATAATAAAGATATTGTAACGGCTGTCTGGGTAGGATACGACGACAATAAAAGTTTGAGCGTTGGAGATTATAAATATTCCAGAAACATCTGGGTGGACGCCATGGAAAAATACTTAGAAGGAAAAGAAGATAACTGGTATGAAATGCCTAACAACGTTGTAGGAGTTTTAGTAAATCCCATCAGTGGAAAACCGGCAACAAATGAAGATAAAGTAAAAAAGATTCTGTACTATGTAAAAGGTACAGAACCACAAGAATCAGACATGGTTTTTGATGAAATATTTGATCCGACCGAACAAAAAGCAGAAAGTAACAATCCTGCTCCCTAAAAGTTTCCAATAGCGAAACTTTTTTTCTTTTAAAATTGAATTTCTCCTTCTTCTCCTTGTTGAATTAAAAATCCATTGGCATCATCTGTATCGAGATGAACTTCAAAATAAGAGTTCGGTGCTTCTTTAATTTGAACATGATCAAAAACTCCTCCTTTAGAAGTAGAAACCACAAGTTTTACTTCCGAAACTCCAGCAAGTCCAAATTCTTCTCTTTGTTCTTTCGTAATATGAATATGACGATTTGCAATAATCAACGCATTTTTCGTAATTTTTCCACAAGGTCCAACAATGGTAATTTCCCCTGCTCCTTCTAAATCTCCCGAAGAACGAACAGGTGCATCAACTTTTAAAAGACGTGTATCAGTTTTAGAAACTTCTACCTGAGTATAAGAGCGAAATGGTCCGAGAATCCGAAGACCGGAAATTTTTCCAGAAGGGGATTCGATATCAACTTTTTGATTCGAAGCAAATTGTCCCGGTTGAGTTAACTCTCGAAAAACCTCTAATTTTCCATCCTCTCCAAATAAAATTTTAAAATCTTCCTCTGTTAAATGAACATGATGATTACTAACACCAATAGTTACTTTCATTTTAATTTTCCTTCCTTTCCTTTATATCTTATAATATTTTTGATTTTTACTAGTTGGTTTATCCGGAATTGTTCGCTGAATTAAATTTTGTTGAAGTGCCGGATCTAAATATTGTTTTCTTAAGGTTTCTTTGGATTTTATCCCCAATCGTTGCAATAGTTCATTTGCTGATAATAATTCCTTCTCATCCATTATAGAAAGAAGTTTTTGAACGTTTACAGATTCATTCGAAACAAAATTCGGTTCCTTTAGAATTCCCTCTAATGCCTTATCAATCATCGATAACATAAATTCGATAAAGGAATTCGAATTCCCATTCTTATGACTAACAGCAATCGCTTTATAATATTCCTCTTGATATTTACAAATTTGAGATTCAATCGGTAAATATTCAAAGATTTCATGAAAATTATATAAAATTATATTTTGCCACAGTCTTGCAGTTCTTCCATTCCCATCACGAAAAGGATGAATAAATACAAACTCATAATGAAATATACTAGAAAGAATCAAAGGATGAATAACATCTTTATTTTTTTTCAAAAAGTAAAATAAATCGTTCATAAGAGATGGTACTTGTTTCTCAGACGGACAAATGAAAATACATTGATCTCCATCAAATACTCCTTCCGCACAATTTCTAAAATTTCCAGCTTCTTCAATAGTCAAATATCCCATAACTACATGAATTTTCTTTAAATCAGAAATAGAATAGGGATCCATATCTCTCAACATTTGATAAGCATTATAAGCATTTTTTACTTCTTGTATTTCCTTTTGAGGACCAAAAACAATTTTTCCATTGATAACGTCTTGTACTTGTTCATAACTTAAACTATTATTTTCAATTGCCAAAGAAGAATGAATAGAATGAATTCTTTTTTGCTTTCTTAATTGAGGCATTTTATCGAAATGATGAACTCCGTCTAATCTCCCGATTTTTTCCATAATATCAGAAACCTTCAATAACATTTCATTCGTTATCTCAAAGGGTGGCACATATCGATTCATTTTATGCTACCTCCTTCTAAACTACTTATAGTATACCATTTTTTACTTTTTTGGTCAATACATCTTGCTTAAATCTTGCTTAAATCTTACTTAAATTTATTTTTCAAATATATTGTACATAAAATAGAAAAGAACGAAATATATTTAAATGAAAGGAAGGAAAGAATGAATAATAATTTTTATACAAATGATCTTTATCCAAACTCTAATTTAAATAAGACAATCGTTCCAGAACAAGGAACAACCCCTAGTCAAAATATCGGACTTACAACAACCGTTCCACCAACGAACACAGGTCACGTTGAATACGCCGATAATATTTTTGTTTTAAATATTGGAAAAAAAGTCTCCGCTTATTTTTCTTACCCAGACTCTGTAGAGTGGCGGGATAAAGTATTTACCGGAACAATCGTCGATGCTGGGAGAGATTATTTAATTTTAAAAGATGATGATAATAACAGTATCTTACTATGGGCAATTTACATAAACTATGCAATCTTTGAAGGAGATATCCAACATAATCGATAAATTTTAAAGAGAATGTCTTGTAACATTCTTTTATTTTTGATATAATTTTTCTTAGAATAGAGGTGTATCAATGGAATGGATTATTGCTAGTATTTCAGTTTGTATTGGTTTCCTTGCTCTTCTTGCTCTTTTATTCAGTTATCATAAACGAACCTATCAAGTCCTAGAAGTAAGAGTCGAAGAAGCATTAAAGAATATAGAATTTTTCTTAGAAAAAAAAGAAAATAACTTAAAAAAGGCAATTCCTTTAATCAAAGATACAAACAAAAGAAAATATGGAAAAAAAGAAATTTTACCTGACTTAATTAAAAATAAAAATATAAAGCAAAATCTCAAAGAAAGAGATGAGAGTTTAAAAAACGATTTAAAGGAATTTAAGAATCTCTTAGAAGATGATGAGAAATTAGTCAAGAATAAAGCAATCCGTGAGATTTATTTCGATAGTATAGAAATAGAAAATGATTTGAATGCTTCCAAGAAATATTACAACAAAGTTGCAAAAAAAAATAGAGGACGAATTTAAAAAATTTCCCAAAAACATCTTGAAGAAACCTTTAAAATACAAACCTCTAGAAAAAATGAACACAAAAAAAGAGGAAACTTTAGAAATTTTAAAAGAAGAAACTTCTCCCCAAAAATAAAGGAGAAGTTTTATTTTGATAAATCGGATTCTGTAATTTCAAAGTTGATGGGCTCCAAACCTTGGCTTTTCAAAAATTGATTGGTCTTAGAAAAAGGACGACTTCCAAAGAAACCATTATAAGCAGAAAATGGGGAAGGGTGTGGAGATTCAATAATAAAGTGTTTCGGATTGGTAATGAGACTTTTTTTACTTCGAGCAAAGCTTCCCCAAAGAATAAATACAATCGGAGTATCTCTTTCATTTAATTTTCGAATGACTTCATCCGTAAATGTTTCCCAGCCATATCCTTTATGAGACGCCGGCTTATCTTTTTCAACAGTAAGTACACTATTGAGAAGCAACACTCCTCTTTTTGCCCATGGAACTAAACTTCCATGTTCTGGAATCGGACATCCCAAATCATCATGCAATTCTTTAAAAATATTGACAAGAGATGGAGGTTTACGGATTCCCACTTTAACGGAAAAAGAAAGTCCTTCTGCTTCGTTTACCCCATGATATGGGTCCTGCCCTAGAATCACTACCTTAACTGAATTATAAGGAGTTTGACGAAAAGCATTAAAAATTTCCGTTTGTTTTGGAAACACTGTCTTATTTTGATATTCTTGCTTGATTCGCTCAATCAAATCTACAAAATATGGTTTTGCAAATTCCTCTTTTAATATTTCATCCCAATCATTACCAATCATTTTACAACCAACTTTCTAAAAATCATTATAGCATAACTATAAGAAGATGTAAAATCCTACTTCTTTTGTACTTCCGAAAAAACAACTTTCCGAAGAGAAAGGACAGCATACATATTAACGATAGCCATAAGTGCTACAAGAATATCCA
>CANQHK010000025.1 GCA_947623645.1 uncultured Bacilli bacterium | reverse complement strand
CGTGTGGATGAGAAAGGAAAAACAGCAGATGTCATTGTAAATCTTGAAGATAATAAGACGATTATTGTAGAGATGAATCAGAAAAAAACAAAAGATATCTTCCGAAAGAATGAAAGTTATATGTATGCAAACTATATTGAAAAAAAGAAAATTGGAAAGTCTGAGTATCCAAAAATTATTCTGATCAATATTAATAATTTTAATCCTCATAATGTAACAGTACCTATTCAAAAGTTTATGATGCGAGATGAAGAAGGAAATGTGGTAGAGGGGACCGATTTAATCGAATATCATATTATTCTTGAAAATTTAGTCAATCCAGAGTATAATGATAATGAGGAACTTCAAAAGTTCGGGAAATTGCTTCTTGCAAATACAATGGAAGAACTAGAAGAAGTTACTTTAGGAGATGAAGAATATATGGAAGCGAAAAAACGGATTGATGAACTCATGACGGACGAAGACTTTATTGGATACTATGATTATGCAGAAGCAGCAGAAAGAGATCGGCAGGATTATTATAATACAGGAAGGGAGGAAGGAAAGAAAGAAATTGCTAAAGAATTCTTGAAAAATGGTGCAAGTCTAAAACTCATCTCGAAGTCGACAGGTCTTTCTTTAGAAGAATTAGAAAATTTAAAAAAAGAGATAAAAGATTAAAAGAAGAAAAAACAAAATAGTCCTAGGGACTTTTTACTTTACTTACTAGTGTTACATATTTGTTATGAATTTGTAAACTTTTTCTGTCAAAAAAAGAAAGGATGTGAAGGAAAATGATGGAAAAAAAGAAAAATGATGAATTAAAAATGTTGGTAGGGGAGAACAAGAGTATAGTTATTCGCCTAAACTTCTCTGAAGTAGATGATTCTATACCATCTGTACAAAAGTTTATGATGCGAGATGATGAGGGAAATATTTTAGAGGATTGTGTGAAAGAGGAATATCGAATTAATTTAAAAAAATGGATTCGAGAAGATCATCGTAATGATTCTCCTTTTCAAGAACGCTTTTCTAGGTTTATGCGTTCAAAATCTTTGGAGGAAATGAAAGAAATAGCAGAGGAAGATGAGGATTTTGAACCACTTTATAAATTTGCAAAAAAATATGTGGAAGATGAAAAAAATATGACAAAGGATCATTATGATGAAGATATCGAAGAAAAAGAGGAAGATGATTTCGATGAAGATGCGTCCTTTTATGAAAGCGAACCGATTCAAATTATTATTCGTACATCTGGTCTCTCAGAGTCTTAAAGTTTTTCATATATTTGTAAAATAGCAAAAGAAATTTTAAAAAATTAGCACTTTGATATTGACAAGTGCTAATTTTTGTTTTATTCTATATTTAGCACTTGGAAATTAGTAGTGCTAGGAGGTGATAACTTGCTTACAGAACGTCAAAATAAGCTTTTAAAGATGATCGTTGAAGAGTATGTACGACTTGCTGTTCCGGTTGGAAGTAAAAGTATTTGTAAAGAATTAAAATGTTCTAGTGCAACGATTCGAAATGAAATGGCAGCATTGGAAGAAACTGGACTTTTAGAAAAAACGCATACGTCCAGTGGAAGAATTCCGAGTGAAAAAGGATATCGGTATTATGTCGATCATTTGATGGAAGCAAAGAAGATGAATGGGGAAGATATGTTGAAACTTCAGATTTTGTTTTCCAATCAACAACTTGCACTCGATGATTATTTAAATCAAAGTTTACAGATTATTTCTGAAATAACCAATTATACTTCTATTGTTTTGGGAAAAGCTTCGCATGATAATAAATTAAAAGAGATTCGAGCGATTCCTTTAAACGAACATGAACTTGTTGTCATCGTCATTACGGATAAAGGTTTTGTGGAGCATAAAAATATCTCCCTTGATAACATTAAATTAGAGGATGTCGAAAAAACCGTTACGTTAATCAATGATTTAATTGTTGGAACGCCGATTGATGAAGTTTCTAGTAAGTTGGAATTCGAAGTAAAACCGATTATTGGAAGATATGTCAAAGAACATGAAATCTTATATAATACTTTCTATGAAGTGTTTCAAGATTTTTCGAAGAAAAATATTCAAGTTGTTGGAAAAAACAAGATGTTGGAACAACCGGAATTTAGTAATCTTGATAAGATTAAAAATTTATTTACAAAGTTCGACAACCAAGATATGTTACAATCGATAGAAGAGGAAGGAAATGATGTTAAAATCTATATTGGACATGAAAATGAAATTGACGATGATGTAACCGTTATCAAGACCAAATATAAAACGGATAAAGATGAGGGAACGATTGCCATTGTCGGACCTAAAAGAATGGATTATGAAAGAGTTGTATCTCTTTTAGGATTCATTAAGAAAAATATAGAGAAATAGGTAGGTGAACTATGAAAGATCAAGAAGAAAAAAAGAATGCAAAACAAGAACCTGAAAAAAAGAAAGAAACAAAACATGAAAAAAAGAATCAGGAAGTAGAAAAATTAAAAAGTGAAGTTGCTGATTTACAAAATAAACTTCTTTATAAAGAAGCAGAATTCGTGAATTTTCGAAGACGACTCGAAGAAGCAAATGATGAAAAAATGAAATACATTCATCAACCTCTTCTTTTAGATATCATTACATCGTATGAAAATCTAGAAAGAGCGATTGCATCGATTAAGTGTGATGACGAAAAAGATCATGAAAAAATGCTTGCTGGAATCGATATGATTCTAAAAGAAATGAAAGCAACTCTTACGAAGTATGGAGTGGAAGAAATTAATACAGCCGATATTCCGGTCGACTTTTCCATTCACGAAGCCATTATGGTAGAAAATCATCCTGATAAAGAAGATGGCATCGTGTTAGAAATTATGCGGAAAGGATATAAATTAAAAGATCGAGTTATTCGACCTGCGATGGTTAAAGTAAACCAAAAATAAAAAAAGAGAGGAAAGATATATTATGAGTAAAATTATAGGAATTGACTTAGGTACAACCAATAGTTGTGTTGCTGTTTTGGAAGGTGGTAGTGCAACGGTTATACCAAACCCTGAAGGGGGAAGAACAACACCAAGTGTTGTTGCATTTAAAAATGGAGAAAGAATCGTCGGAGATGCTGCAAAACGGCAAGCATTAACCAATCCCAATACGATTTCTAGTATCAAACGTTTAATGGGTACCGATAAGAAGGTAGAAGCAGAAGGAAAGAAATATACTCCAGAAGAAATTTCAGCAATGATTTTAAGTTATATGAAAGATTATGCTGAAAAATATTTAGGAGAAAAAGTAGACAAAGCTGTTATTACGGTTCCTGCATACTTTAACGATGCGCAAAGACAAGCAACGAAAAATGCTGGTAAAATTGCTGGACTCGAAGTAGAACGCATTATCAACGAACCAACGGCAGCAAGTCTTGCTTTTGGACTCGATAAACAAGATAAGAGTCAAACGATTTTAGTTTATGACTTAGGTGGAGGAACATTCGATGTTTCCATCCTTGAACTTGGAGATGGTATTTTCGAAGTAAAATCTACTGCTGGTAATAATAAACTCGGTGGAGATGATTTCGATAATCTATTAATGGATTATATTGTCAGTGAATTTAAAAAGGAAAACGGTGTTGATTTAAGCAAAGATAAAATGGCTATGCAACGTTTGAAAGAAATTTCTGAAAAAGCCAAGAAAGATTTATCCGGAATGACTTCTACCCAAATTTCTGCACCATTTATCTCTCAAGGAGAAGATGGACCACTTCACATCGATATGACTTTAACTCGTGCAAAATTTGAAGATTTAATTAGCGATTTGGTAAATTCTACTTTGGAACCTGTTAGAAAAGCTTTGAAAGATGCTAAAATGGATAAGAAAGATATCGATAAAGTAATTCTTGTTGGTGGATCTACTCGTATTCCAATGGTTCAAGAATTGGTTGAAAAAGAACTTGGACAAAAACCATCTCACGAAGTAAACCCAGATGAAGCGGTTGCTATGGGTGCTGCTATTCAAGGTGGAGTTTTAACGGGAGATGTTAACGATATCGTATTATTAGACGTTACGCCACTTTCTCTTGGTTTGGAAACTTTAGGGGGAGTTATGACGGTATTAATTGAAAGAAATACGACGATTCCAACTTCGAAAAGTCAAGTATTTTCAACTGCTGCCGATAATCAACCTGCCGTAGACATCCATGTTCTTCAAGGAGAAAGAAGTATGGCTGCAGACAATAAAACGTTAGGGCATTTCCAATTAACCGGAATTCCTGCTGCACCTCGTGGAGTCCCTCAAATTGAAGTTAAATTCGATATTGATGCAAACGGTATTGTAAACGTTACAGCCAAAGATTTAGGAACCAACAAAGAACAATCTATTACGATTACAGCAAGTACAAACCTTACGGATGAAGAAGTAGAAAGAATGCGTCAAGAAGCAGAAGAACATAAAGAAGAAGACGCAAAGAGAAAAGAAGAAGCAGATATTAAAAATGAAGCTGAACAATTAGTCTTCCAAACAGAAAAATCTCTAAAAGATTTAGGAGAAAAAGTAGATTCCAAAGAAAAAGAAGAAGTAGAAGATTTGATTAAAGATGTAAAAGACGCACTCGATAAGAATGACATTGATAAGATTAAGAGTAGTAAAGAAAAACTTCAAGAAAAAGCGATGGCTTTAGCTACCAAAGTTTACGAAGAAGCTGCAAAGAACAATCAACAAAATCAAGAAGCAACGACCGATAATTCTTCTAGCGATGATGTTGAAGAAGCAAAATACGAAGAGAAGTAATGAAAAAAATATGGGGAAAGTTCTAGGAGACTAGGACTTTGTCCAATTATTAGGAGAGAATATGGAAAATATCAAAAGAGATGAACAAAAGTTAGAAAATACTTGGGATTTAACAAGGCTTTATAAAACGGAGGAAGACTTTCAAAAAGATTATGATAAAACTTTAGAAATGATTCAGCAATATGGCAATTATCAAGGACATATTTTAGATAGTGCTGAAAATTTATATGAAGTTTTAAAACTCGATACGGAAGTCAGCCGTCTTTTAGAAAAACTTGCAACCTATGCTTATCGTTTACATGATGTCGATATTACTAATCCACAGAGTCAAACACTACGTGGAAGGGTCGATAATTTAATTCAAAAAGCAGGGACCGTTTCTTCTTTTATCGTTCCAGAACTTTTAAAAGAAGATTATCAAAAAATTCTCGAGTATATCGAAGAAAAGAAAGAATTGAAGGATTATCAGAAAGTATTGGAGCGAATTTTTCGAAAAAAGAATCATATTTTAAGTGAAAAAGAAGAAAAACTTCTCAGTGAATTTGGACTTTTACTAGATGCTCCATCAAAGATTGCTGGAGTTATTCGAAATGCCGAAATTCCAATTGGAAAAATTCATGATGAAGAAGGACAAGAAGTTCAACTTACGAATGAAAACTATGTACTTTACGTAGAAAGTAAAGATCGTCAGGTTCGAAAAGAAGCTTTTGAAACTCTTTATAAGGCTTATTCTAGTTTTAAAGATACTTTTACAGAAACCATTCAAGGAGAAGTAAAAAAGAATGCAACGCTTGCAAAACTTAAAAATTATCCCAGTAGTCGGTTTGCAAGTTTATTTCAGGACCGAGTAAGTGAAGATGTTTATGAAAACTTAATTCAGGTTGTTCATGAACATTTAGATACGGTTTACAAATATTTTGATTTAAAAAAGCAAGTGTCTGGTCTTAAAGATTATTGCTTGTATGATACATATTTAAATTTGTCTGAAGGAGAAACAAAAAAATATAGTTTTGAAGAAGCCAAAAAGATCGTTCTTGATGTTGTCCAAGTATTTGGTGAAGAATACGTATCCAATATTCAAAGAGCCTTTACAGAAAGATGGATCGATATTTATCCAAATCAAGGCAAAAGGGGAGGAGCTTACTCATCCGGTTCCTATGATACCTTGCCTTACATTCTTTTAAATTATCAAGGAACGTACAATGATGTATCGACGTTAATTCATGAACTTGGGCATTCAATGCATAGCCTTTATTCCAATCAAAATAACTTACCTCAATATTCTTCTTATAAAATCTTTGTTGCAGAGGTTGCATCGACGGTTAATGAACTTCTTTTAAACTTTTATATGCTCGAGCACTCTCAAGATAAAGAAGAAAAGAAAATGATTTTAAGTGAAATGATGGACACTTTTAAAGGAACTTTATTTCGCCAGACAATGTTCAGTGAATTTGAAGAGTTTATGCATGAAGAAGTTGAAAAAGATCATATTTTAACGAGTGATATGTTATGTCAAAAATATTATGAATTAAATGAATTGTATTTTGGTAAAAATGTAATTATCAATGATGAAATTCGCTATGAATGGATGCGAATTCCGCACTTTTACTATAACTTCTATGTTTATCAGTATGCAACGGGACTTTCTTGTGCTTGCTTTATTGTAAATCGGATTCGAAACAAAGAAAAAGGAGCAGTTGAAGATTATTTGAACTTCTTAAAAACAGGGGACTCTCTAGATCCGATTGAAGAGTTGAAAGTTGCAGGGTGTGATATTACGAAAAAAGAAGTCATTGAAAGTGCTATTTCGATGTTTGATAGCCTCATCGAGGAATATAAAAGTTTAGATAAATAGGTGATGTACATGAACAAAAGAGATTATTATGAAGTATTAGGAGTTTCCAAAACTGCTAGCCAAGATGAGATTAAGAGTGCTTTTCGGCGTCTAGCAAAAAAGTATCACCCTGATGTTTCAAAAGAAGAAAATGCAGGCGAGAAATTTAAAGAAGTGCAGGAAGCTTACTCTGTTTTATCCGATGAAGAAAAACGTCGTCAATACGATCAGTTTGGTCACGCTGCTTTCCAAGGTGGTGGAGCAGGGGGAGGAAACCCTTTTGGTGGCTTCGGAGGATTCGGTGGTTTTGATTTTTCTGGAGACGGGTATGAAGATATTTTTGATAATATTTTCTCTGGTTTTGGCTTTGGTGGAAGAAGTTCTTCTAAGAGTAAAGCAAGAAGAGGAAACGATACTTTAGTCAAAATGAAGTTATCCTTTGAAGAAGCTGTTTATGGTTGCAAGAAAGATATCGATGTTACTATGATGGATACTTGCCAGGAATGTGATGGAAAAGGTGGTTTCGGAGAAGAAACTTGTGATTCTTGCCACGGTAGTGGAACTGTTACCAGTGAACAGAGAACCATCCTCGGCTCTTTCCTTACCAAAACGACTTGTCCAAAGTGCGGAGGACGCGGTAAAACTTTCAAAAAGACTTGTTCTTCTTGCTCTGGAACAGGAAGAGTTCGTGCAAAGAAAACCATTGAAGTCAGTGTTCCAAGTGGAGTTGCAAGTGGTATGAGAAGACGAATCAGTGGTAAAGGCGAAGCTGGTGCCAATGGAGGACCAAGTGGAGATTTATATATTGAGTTTGAAGTGAAAGATCATGAGTTCTATGTTCGAGAAGAAGACGATATTTACCTAGAAGTTCCTTTAACTTTGACAGAAGCTCTTCTTGGTTGTAAGAAAGAAATTCCAACTCTTCATGGAAACTTAAAGCTAACAGTTGATCCAGGATGTGAAAATGGTAAGACAGAACGAATCAAAGGAAAAGGAATTAATAGTGAAGTATCTCGTAAAAAAGGAGATATGTATGTCGTTTATAAAATTGTTATTCCAAAGAAACTTACGAAAGAACAAAAGAATTTAGTGGAACAATTAAGTAAAACTGATATGAATACAAAAGATATTGAAACCTTTCAAAACTTTGTTCAAAGAAATGCAAAATAAAAAGAAAAGAAGAGTACTGAATATAAGAGTTCAGTACTTTTTTAATGCAAAGCTAAAAAAAAGTTATTCCACTGTACTAGAATAACTTTACAAACAATAGGAAATATTATATAATGTAAATAGAGGTGATTATTCTATGTTAGTTCGGGAAAAGTACTTAGCGAAAATTAGAGGTTTTTATGATGAAGTATCATTAATTAAAATTATTTATGGAATGCGTAGAAGTGGAAAATCTGTCATTTTAACGCAAATTATGGATGAAATTAAGAAGAAAGGAATTCCAGATGAAAATATTATCTATATAAATTTTGAATCTTTAAAATATGATTTCATCAAAAATGCTAAAGACTTATGCAATTACATTGAATCTTTGACGACGAATAAGAAAAAATATTATGTTTTTTTGGATGAAATTCAAAAAGTTTCTGATTTTGAAAAAGGAATTAATTCTCTTCGAATTACCAATCAATATAGTATTTTTATAACGGGTTCCAATAGTAGAATGACATTATTAGAATTATCAACAGATTTATCTGGACGTTATGTAAGTTTTCGAGTAAATCCTTTGTCTTTTAAAGAAGTCGTTAAATTAACAAATACAAAAGAAAAAGACTATGAAAAATTATTGTTTGACATTTTTCAATGGGGGAGTTTGCCACAAAGATTTTTATTTGAAAAGGATATCGATAAAGCAAATTACTTATCCAGTGTCTATGATTCAATTATTTTAAAAGATATTGTTGAAAGAATTGGAATTAAAGATATTGCTTCTTTTGATAAAGTATTACAGTATTTATTAGATACCGAAGCAAGTTCATTCTCCAGAGATAAAACCATTGATTTTCTATCAAAAGAGCATCATGAAATTGCCAACAATACGCTTTATAATTATTTAGAAGCTTTCACTAGTACATTTATTATGAATAAAGTTTATCGTTATGACGTTCACGGAAAGAGCATTTTAAAAACATTAAATAAATTTTATGCAACTGATTTAGGAATTAAACAAATCAAAACGAATCACGAGGAAGTAAGTTATTCGGTAGCACTCGAAAATATGGTTTATAATGATTTAATCAATAAGGATTATAAAGTATTTATAGGAAAAACCAAAAAAGGAGAAATTGATTTTATTGCATCCAAGAACAATCAAATGAAGTATATTCAAGTATGTTATACACTAGAGCAAGAAGAAACTAGAATAAGAGAGTTTGATGCCTTTAAAGAATTACCAGAAGAAAAAGAAAAATATATTATTTCTATGGATAAAAAAGATTATTCAAAAGATGGTATTAAACACATGAATATATTTGATTTTTTAATGAATGATGATTTTTAAAAAATATATGTATATATAACAAAAATAGAAATGAGGGATTCTATGAAATCTAGAACTTTAAATATTCAAGTAGATGCAAATGATAAGAGAGATTTTGAACTGTTTTGTAATCGTGTCGGAATGAATGTATCAACTGCTATTAATATGTTTATAAAGGTGGTACTTCGTGAACAGAAACTTCCTTTTGAAGTAAAATCAAATACTTTGGATGAAGTAATTTCTTCAAAACTAAATGAAGCAGAAATAGAAATGAATAACACGAGTAAAAGATATACAAAAGATGAAGTTTTTAAAAGTATGAATGATATCCTAGGGTAATTTCTATGTATAAATTAGAATTTTGTCAATTGTATAAAGTGTATATTCTATATTGAATGAACTGGAGAGTTTAAGAAAATAATACTGCAAAATTAAGCATTTATTATTTTCTTTTTTTCTGGCCAAATAAGTCATAGGAAATTTTTAAATATTTTTATATAATGGAAGTGTGAGGTGAAAGAATGAATCAAGAAAAAGTAGGTAAATTTATTGCAACTCTTCGAAAAGAAAACGGTTATACGCAAAAAGACTTGGGAGATATGCTAGGAATTACAGATAACTCTGTATCCAAGTGGGAGAGGGGAATAAATGCTCCGGATATTGCAGTTTTAAATTCTCTTTCCGATATTTTTCATATTTCTGTAGAAGAAATTTTAAATGGAGAAAGAAAATTTAAAAAGAAAGAGAAAGATCCAGAACATCATCAAAAAGTATTAGAAGTTAAAAATTTATCCAAGTCTTTTGGAAAAAGAAAGATTCTTGAAGATATTGAATTTGATTTATATGAAGGAGATATTGTAGGTCTTATCGGAGCAAATGGAGCAGGAAAGACGACCCTTATGAAAACGATTTTAAATTTATATAAAGCAAATTCCGGTATCGTTAAAATTTGTGGTTTTGATACTCGTAAAAATTTTGAAGAAGCACTTTCAAAAGTTGGCTGTGTTATTGAAAACCCCGATATGTATCAAAAAATCAGTGGTAGACGAAATCTAGAAATTACTGCGTTAATCAATCATATTCAAGATCGTGAATTTATAGAAAAAATGATCAAATTTGCAAAGTTAGAAGAGAGAATTGATGATAAAGTTAAAAAATATTCTTTAGGAATGAAACAAAGACTTGGTTTTATTAATGCTTTAATTAAAAAACCAAAACTTTTAATTTTAGATGAACCAATGAATGGATTAGATCCTTTAGGAATTAAAGAATTAAGAGAAATGCTTTTAAAAATTAGCCGAGAAGAAAACATCACGATTCTCATCAGCAGCCATATTCTAAAAGAAATTGAAAATATTTGTGATCGAATCATTATTTTAAATAATGGAAAAATAGAAAGTGAATTTGGAATTGAAGAAGTAAAATATAAAAATATTAGTTTAGAAGAAGAATATTTTGAAAAAATCTATTCTAAAAATACAAAAGGAGAGAATGAAAAATGAAAATTATTCCTTTAATAAAAAGTGAATTTCTAAAAAATTATACTTGGAAAAAAATGATTTTCATGAGTATTCTTTTAACGGTTGCTGCTTGTCTTTTAGTAGAAACAGCAGATTACTTTACTTTATTAAATTCTAAAATTAAAAGAAATGATTCTGTTTACAAAAGGAAAATCGAACTTTTATCAAAAAAGGAAAATCGAACAATAGAGGAAGAATTTGATCTTTATTCGGCAAAAATCCATGTGGAAGTATACTCTAGTCTTCCCAAAGAATCTGCTACGCATGGTTATGATTTTCGAGAAAGAATTGTCGAAGATTTAATCTTTGCTCAAGAGCAAAATTTTCTATTAAAAATTTTTGATGATAAAAAATATGCTTCGACGATTGAAAATATTTGTCAGATGGATACCTTTTACTTTCCGTCATTATTTCAAGGAGAAATTAGTCATCTCTGTGATACAACCAATGAAAAAACTAGAAAAGAATTGTTTCATAAAAATGAAAAAACAATCGAAGATTATTCCAAGCTCGTAAAAAAAGATAAATACTATTTATACGTTCAAGATCAATTAGATAAAAATTTAATTCCAGAAGAAGAAATCGAGTTTGCAAAGCTTATTGTTTCTTTAAAAATCGAAAAACAAACAGATTTTCGAATGCTAAATTTTCTAAAATTCAATAGTCTTTACCAGGAAGACATAGAGAGTAAAAAAGAGATGCTGGAAGATGAAGAATTAAAAGAGTTTCCATCTTATTCCGACTATGTACGTTATTTTAAGCAATATAATCAAACTGTTCGTGCCGATAAAGCGATTCTTTTCTATAGTACGAAAAAAAATATTCCCGTCGATTTATCCTATGATGATGATCAAAACGAAATGGGATACAATTACATGACGGCTAAAAATGCGGTTAATCAAGTCTTTCATTTATCTCTTGTCGTTCTTCTTTTTGTAAGTATTACAGGAAGTGGCATCGTCAGTCGTGAACACAGTGAGGGAACGATTAAAAATATTCTAACGACTCCTGTAAAACGCTCTAAAGTTTTACTTAGTAAATTTCTTTATTTAATTTTACATATGTATATTCTTTGGTTGATTTGTCTTCTTGCTATTAGTATTTATGCCGGCATCAAATATGGTTTTTCGGATTTAATCACTCCGAAACTTATCTATCAAAATGGACGTGTAATCGAAGTAAATTACTATTTCTATTTACTAAAAGAAATGTTTCTAGCAAGTATTCCCATGATTGCTTTCTTAAGTATTTTGTTCTTTCTATCTGCCGTTTCTTTAAATACTGCTCTAACAACAAGTATTACAACGATTCTTTCTATTTTACCAATCATTCTATATTACTTATGTGCAACCTTTCCTAAAGCTTTCCTTATTTTCACAAAAACACCGCTTTTCTACTTCGATATGGGATTTAT
>CANQHK010000024.1 GCA_947623645.1 uncultured Bacilli bacterium | reverse complement strand
ACTCCCACAAACAAAGTTCACCTTTGTTTGTTATCTACATTATAAATCGGTGAAATTTTAACTAATGATTAACAGTATTTTGTTTTTTTCTGCTTCCTTTTATAAGGGCATATAAAAGGATTCCAACGAAGGCTACACCAGTAATGATTGCTAGATAGAGAAGACCTTTTGAATTATTTTTCTTTTGTTCTTGTTTTTCTGTGTCTTCTACTTCTTGAGAGTTGTCTGTAGGCGTTGTATCTTCTGTTTCTACTGGTTTTTCTTGTTTTATTTCTTCATCTTCGAAGAGACCTAAAAATACTCCTACACGATCATAATAGTCTTCTTGTTGATATCTTTGAATCGCATTTTCAATTTTTTCTTGATAAGCATCACTAAATCCATATATCGCTGTATCTCCTACAACAGTAAAGGGAACTCCCCCTCCATCTATATTATACATTTCTTTTAATTCGATCATAGCCTCTTTATTTTCGATATTTTGATAAGTTTCGTATTCAAAGATTTTGACATCGGGATAATTTTCACGAACCGTTTCTAAATAGGCTCTTTCTCGCTCACAAATAGGACAAGTATTTCCGTAAAACAAGTATAAGTGAACCTCTTCTGCGAAAACTTCTTTGGGAATTAAAATTACTCCTATAAATGCTATCAATATTGCTAAATATCTTTTCATGTTTTTTCCTACCTTTCTTATTTATTATAACGTTTTTAAGAGGTTTCATCAAGAGGTAAGTGGTAGGAATTTGAACTTGTTGTTGGAAGAGATGTATAAAAGTCTGGAGTTACTCCTTGAATCATTTTAATCACGATTGGAATATCACAATTTAAAACTTTTACTTTGGTTGTTAAGGGAAGATAAACTTGGGCGGTCATTTCTAGATGTATACCAATTTCCATTAGGGCATTATTAATTCCATATTGGGTTAATTTGGTGGTAATATTACTGTTGACATCTCCAATATAATGAAAACGAACTGGAATCTTGGGTCCTAAGTTCGATAAAAGAGTAATTCCTAAAACTCTTCCAATCGGAAGTGCTACAACGATTCCTTCTTTTAAGTTCTTAATATCTTCTTCATTTAAGCCAATATCTTTAATTCCTATTGCTTCTAAATCTCCTTCTTCCATAATTTGAATATTGTTTTGAACGACTGTTGTTGCAACATTTAGGGCATGATTCACAATGGCTGGATTAAAATCTAACATCTGGATTTCTCCACTTTCTGACCGGACAATATGAAAAAGTTCTGAAGTATCAATTTTATCTTCTAGAACTTGACTTACAGCACGATTGACAATTGCTGTTGAATATTTATTTAATTTAACATCTGCTAAATCATAAAGAGTTGGAGTTAACATATTACTGATATGAATGACAGAAATAAAAGCAGTTATAAGAGATAAGAAGATGGCTCCAAGAAAAAGATACCATGTATTGATTGTCCTTCTTTTTTTTAAATGAATTCTTCTCATTTCTCATCACAGTTCATTATATGTTTTTAGTTTAAAATCATGCTCGAGTTCTTTTAAAAATCGGCTTGGACATTTGAGATTTGTTAAGATATAGACTTTATTTTTACTTCTTGTTAGTGCAACATAAAACAATCTTCTTTCTTCTTCATAAGGATAATACTCTTGTTTTTTTAAAACATATTTTAAAATTTCATCATCTTCCATTTTGGAAGGTAAACCTAAAAGATCTTCTACTACATGAATGATAATGACAAAACTTGCTTCTAAACCTTTTGAACGATGAATCGTTAGATACCTGATTTTTAAATGGGGACATTTTTTATAAGATAGATTGCCCTCTTTGTCCATCTCTAAATTTTCATCGAGATAGTTTTTAATATCTTGATTATTTCTTCCCAAAATAAATATATCTTCTTTCGTATCCTTTAAATTTTCTAAAAGTTGAAAAAGAGTTTGCTTGGGGTTTTTCGATTTATATATTTCTATTGGATCTACTATATTTTTTTTAGAATGTAATTCTTTTTTTATTTGTTTTTTATTTTTCATGATAAATTTTCCAGCAATATCGATTAATTGCTGACTATTACGATAAGTGGAAGTAATTTTATAAATAGCACTATTTTCAAAGTACGATTGGAAATTTAAGAAAGTTTCTAAATTGGAACCGGCAAACTGAAAGATGGATTGGTAGTCATCTCCAACTGCTAAAAGACGCGCATTGGTCTTTTTTAAGATTTCTTGAATGAAATGAAGGCGAATTAAACTTGTATCTTGATATTCATCAATTAGAATATATTGATATTTTCTCTTAAAGTCTACTTTTACGAGTTTCTCTGCTTTTAAAATCATATCCGAAAAATCAAGCATATTCGTAGATGTTAATTCTTGTTGATAAAATAAATAAATATCTAGAGCAATCATAAAAAAATAATCATTTTTATTTTTCTTATAAAACCAATTTTTAGCGTGATTCAATTGGGCAAATCTATAAAAATCTTTTTCTTGATATCCTTGTTCCTTAAATAAATGTAAAAATTTCGATAAAAGTTTTTCAAAGGCAAGAATCTCTTTTGGATTGTTTTTTAAAAATTGTTGATATGTTTCTTCGATGTTTCTATGTCTTGAAATATGAAAATATTTTAAAATTCTTTGAATTGCTTCCTCTTTTTCTAAAACAATTCCATAGAAATATTCTTGAATTGTATAATCGAATAAGTCGGCAGGAGATACTTTTACTTCTGTTTTAGATTGTTCTTTGATAATTTCTAATGCCAATTTATGAAAAGTATAGATTTCTATATTGTACCCATAACTTTTTTTTAATTTTGCTTTTAAACTTTCTGTTGCTTCTTTGGTATAGGATATGCAAAGGATTTCTTCTGGAGGGATTTTTTCTTTTTCTATTAAATAACGAATTTTCCCAACCATTGTCAGTGTTTTTCCACTTCCTGCACCTGCTACAACTAAAATATTTTTTTCTTTGGCATAAATTACCTTTCTTTGCTCACTATCTAAGGAATAACCCATAACATCATCTAATAAATCATTCATATTTTTATTATAAAATAAAAACTTTGGAAAATCTCCAAAGTTAGCGAATTTCGAACAAAAAAAGATTCTTTCTAGAATCTCTCTTATTATCCGTTTGTCCAACAGTTTGCAAAATTGTTGGCATTTTTTGCTTCATTATCACTATTATTTGCAGCTACATTCATAATTAAAGTTACTAAGAATGGAATAAAGAAGATGACAACTGCAGCGATTGCACGTTTGATTAATTTTGAGGTTGCACCTTTAATTTCTTTATCATCACTTGACATAACAGCTTTTCCTAAATCGATAGAACCATAAACAATTAATAGAATCGGAATACCAATTTGAACGATTGGCATAACTCCATCTCTTATTAAATGAACAATAGGTCCAATTCCTTGACAAGCATCTGCTAATATTTGTACTAAATTTAACATGTTACTCCTCCTTCACTTATATTTATCATACAAGATTTCCCTATAATTGTCAACTACTTTATTTTAATTGACATTAATAATTCCAAGTCGCAATAACAAATCTCCTAAAAGTTCCGTCTGATCCTTTCTATCATCAAGAGCTGGTAATGTATAGAAGAATTTTGTTTTTGCTTCATACTCTAATTCAGCAATATCACTATTACTAAATACACTCTTCGAAAGAATAATCTTCTTTCCTTTATATTTTTCAAACACCTTTCTATCTCTTAACATTAATTTATTTAATTTAATGTAAGATGCTTCTAATAAATACAAAACATCTGTACACATTTCTGGCTCTGTACTATTTAAATCGATCAGAATAACTTGCGTATTCCGGTATTTCATTAAAGTAGATGCTAAATCGTTTTCTGCTACTGTGATTAAATCTTTATCATTTAAATACATAAAGTCCCTTTTACCAACTTCGATAGCAACAACAGGAATTCCTCTTTTTACAAGTTCTTTTTTTAGTAAATAACAAAGAGTTGTGCTTCCAGCACCTTCCGTTAAATTTTTAAGCCCGATAACTGTTGAAGAATATTGTTGAACTAAGGTTGTTACTGTATTTCCTCCCATTGCACCAGCTACCGGTTTTTCTACTACTAGTGGTTCATCAATTTGATGTAAGTGTGCTACATCACGATAACTATTTGGATTTGTCAACAAATAATTAATTCCATCAATGTTCGATGTAAAATTATAAACTCCCATAGAAATTAGTTTTGATAAAAACTGTGGAGTGCTACATTCTGGATCGTCTGGTGGAAGAACTACAATAATTTTTTCCACTGCTAAAGATATGGAAATCTTTTGCAAATTTTTAAAATCATGGTAATCTTTTAATGCCGTTAAATCAAGAATCATTCGTCCAAAAAAGAAATTGCTAAACATATCAACAATTTCATCTGCGCTAAATTCTCCATTTACGGTTTTTATGACTTCAATATTTAAATTGGCAAGCATTGCTTGCTGTTTATTTGCTACGATTACGTTCATAATTGCACCGCCTTATTTTAGATTATAGATCTTCTAACTTTGTAGAATAGATTGTCTTTGTTTCTCCTTTGATGGCAAAGACATCAGCAAATGCTGGAAATATATTATTTAAAATTGGTACATCAATACTAATAAAAGTCTTGACGCTATAATATCCACCGGTTTTATCTGCAGTTCTAGTGAGCTTTAAACAATATCCACCAGCATCATTGTAAACTGGAGTATATCCACTATTCGTACATGCCGCAACAATTTTATCATCTACATTATATCCTGTATCTTTCATGATTTGTTCGATCGAAGATGCTGCATTATTTGCCCCTCTCGTTGTGAATCCCTCTTGTTCTTCAATTATCGATACAATATTATTTTTAATTCTAAAAGCTTTTGTATAATTTACAGAAAAAGCTAAATAAGCATTAATAATAACCATGAATACAAGAATAATCTGAATTGTAAATACTCCACCAATTGCATCTCTCATTTACATCACCACTATTCATAAATATTTGGTATAACAATAGAATTTGTAAAGTTACCTTTATCATCGTATTGATTGTCACCGATGTTATCCCAAGAACCTTGAATGCTTTCTTGAATGTTTGGCCATAGAACACCCATAAAGAATGCAGCTATTGCACCAATTGCAACGATAACAATTACAGTCATGTTTAATTCACCCATCGCATCTTTCATTTATGTTCTCACTCCCTTCTACAATAAAATTATAACACATATTTATTTCGATTGTCACTATTTTTTACATTTTACATTGTTTGGAATGTAAACAACATTGCAAACAAGATAATAACCATTACTCCTGCACCTGTTGCAACGAGCATAATCATTGTTTGACTTTCCATATGTTGTAAACGTTCTTTATATTTTTGTTCCCTTGCTTTGTTTTGTAAAGAAGATACTGTTCTTGAGAACATTAAAAGTCTTTCTTGTTTCTTTTCTTGATCTCCTAAACCAAGACGATAGAGAAGACGCATCATTCTCATGGAATCTCGAACTGGATATTGGTTAGCAAATTCCATATAAGGATCAATGGAAGAATCCCCTGCATCAATTTTTGCAATCATTTCTTTTAATCCTGGTTTAAAAATATCAGGTGCATCTTCAATACTTCTTGCAAGTGCAACTGGAACTGTATAATGCTGAATTAAAATTTCTAATCCCTTTAAATAGTATGGCAACATAATATCAATATCATGCAAATGTTTTTTGTAATATTTTTTCAAAGAAGAATATTGACTTTTGAATATTAAGTAAGCAACAACTACAGATAAAACAACGTTTAATATTGTTAAATTCGTTAAAAAGATAAATAATACAACAACGAAGATTGTAAGAGCATTGGTAATTCTTTTTTGAAACAATTTATCTGGTTCAACATCTTCTCCATATTTTGCTCGAACTAAGAAATCATAATCATCTTCTTTTAACATTTTTATAATTACGTCACTATCTTTTATAAATTGTTCTCGGTCGATTTTTTTGCTGTAAAATAGTATGAAGAATAATATAACACCTATAATTACAATTTCTATCATTATTCAGCACCTACATTCTCATTATAATATTTTTCTCCCATTAATAGGAAATAGCTATTGATGATAATAATTGCATGGAGGATTACTAAAACATACCATTGTTCTAGCAATTTAATATAGGAATCTCTTCCCAACATATACTGAACAAGCATAACCATGAGATATAGCATCACCCCATATCGTAAGAACGATTTGTGGAATGTTGCACGTTCCATTCGATCTCGGTATGTACTTTCAACAAGCATGTCTATGTCTTGCTGCATGTTTTCAAGACTTTCTCCAGAATCAATTGCACCTTCTTTGGTAATTTGTAAAAATAATTGGTGCATGTTTTTTACAATATGGTAATCATATTTTTGATCCATGTATTCAATGGATTGATCAATGGAACCATTTTGATAAGCCATATTAATCATTTCTCGAACATCTTCTACAACAGGACTTTCTAGTACTCCACTGTTGGCAACTCCTTCTAAGGATTTAACAAATGATTGTGTGGTTGCAAATTCCATAATTGTATTTGTCGTATACGTTTGAATTTGTTCAAAGATAAATTCACTATATACTCTTTTACAACGAAGGAATGCAAGATATGGAATACTGAAGTTTACTGCTACCATATAGAATATTGTAACTGGAATACTATAAAAATATAGATAAGATACTACTGCAGCAAATCCTGTAAATAATGCTACTTGCATAGTATATTGACGGACTGTATATTCTTGTCCTAATTCTTTCGTTTTTTCACGAACTAATTTAAAGGAATAAGGAGCAAACTTATCATAGGCTACTCCTACTTGATCTGTGATAAATTTGTAAACGTTTTCACCTTTGTAATTTCGATACAAAATAATGAAAGCGGCAATCGCTATAATGATTATTAATTCCATAAGTTTCTCCTCCCTATAAAGTTTCTAAAGTATCCGCTATAGGTTTTGCTTGTTGTACAATCGGTGGCTGTTGAGGAACGACATTTGGTGTTTGAGGTACAGCGTTCACTTTAATTTGCTCCGGATTAGCAACTGGACTTACGGGTGCTTGTGGTTGTTGATTAACAACTTGTGTTTGCGTTTGGGCTACCGTTTGAGGTCCTTCTGCTACATCCCCTTTTGTTTCTGATGCAGTAAATACTCCAACAGGAATATTTTGATTTTCCAAAAATTCTCTTAAATGATCACTGATTGGTTGAATTTTTATTTTTCCTGTTACTGTTTTTTGGTAGATTGTATTATATTTTGATTCATTGTTTTCATCTACATAAAATTCTGTAATTTCATCAATTTCACGATGAAATTTTCCATATTTTTTACTGTAGTACGCTTTGATATGAACTCCTAATTGAACGTAACGATAAATGGTATTTAAAAATTGTTCTACATCGATATCCGTTTCCATTAAAGAATACATTCTGTGTGGGATTGCACTCGCACGGTCTGAGTGAATGGTACTTAAGATATTATGTCCAGAGGAGATAGAATTTCGAACTGCCATAACTGCTTCAGCACTACGAACCTCAGAAAGTAAAATCCATTTAGGGTTCTGTCTCATACAGGTTACCAAAACATCTGAATAGGACGCAATATTATTGGTTTTCATTGCTACTATATCTCGATTTGGATAAATTTTGTCTAAGTGTAATTCTAGTGTATCTTCTACAGTAATAATTTTTTCATTTTCCTGAATATGTGAAGCCAAATATTTAACAAATTCTGTTTTACCACTACCGGTTTCTCCACAAACAATAATGTTACAATGTCCTAAAACACATTGCATTAAGAAATCGTGGATTTCTTTGGTTACGTATTCTTCATTTAACAGAGTTTCTTCTTGAAGCCTTATCTTTGCTGGAGTTTTACGTATAACCAGAGCGATTCCATTGGTTGCAACGGATTCATGAACGAAGTTCATACGAAGTTCTGTACTCTCTGCATCAAGAAACGGTTTTGCCATATTGAATGTCGTTCCCATAACGTTCGAACATTGAAATGCTAATTTTTCTACAACAGCATTATTGATGTTCGGATTTTCTACGCGAAGGGATCCTTGTGTTAGAGAACGAATCCAAATTTGACCATTGTTCGTATAGGAAATATCCGTAATGTCATCATTGTTAATATATTCTTGAAAGGCTCCAAAATCTAGTTGGTCAAATAAACTGTCGTTCATAAGCCCTCCCCTTTCATCTTTTTTTATTGTGTATTTGCGTCTGGAATTGTAAGCTCTCCACTACTTGTTGTTCCATCTCCTGTCCAAGCTGTAACACGATTGATAAAGTCACGAAGTTCTGTACTACTGATGGTTGCTTCTGGTGCTTCATCTGTACTTACTTTTGTTGGAACTGGAATAATCATAGCATCATAAGTTCTTAAATACATTGCTTTTCTAAGTAAGATATGATATTCACTTGGTACCGCAAAGATAATTTGTGCTGGTGTTCCAGTATTATCGATATCGTTAAATACATCATTTCCGTTTGAATCTACTACTTTTAATACTTTAACGTTCGTAATTAAATTTCCAACCGTTAATTTATTGCTATCTTCTTCTGTTAATCCTTCTCCTCCAGAATATTGAATTCTTAAATAAATATCAATATAATCTCCTGGATAAATTAAATTACCATAAGTTGTTTGAGTTGTAACACTCATATTTACCAATACATGTCCTTCTGGGTAATCCAGTGCTTCAACACCTTTTAGTTGATCTTTATTAACAACGCTACTAGCATAAAACATACTACCTTGTGGAATTCTACTTTGATCATTTACATATTTTCCAACAATTTGTCTTTGATCTGTAATGATATTTCCTTTCAAAGCAGCTTTTGGAACATTGACAATTCCTACTTGATCACTGGTGATTTTTGTTCTTGGTGCTAAATTTTCTAATGCGTATGGAATCGGTGTTGGATCCGTCATACTACGAATACGCATTGTGTATCCAACATATAAAACAATTACCATTAATAATACTCCAAGGATCGTAACAGTATTTTTGTTGGATATTAATTTTTTAAAAGACATCCCTACATTATTATTCATTTTTCATCCCTCTTTCTATTCTTCTTTTTGGGTTTCTGTACCATTTCCTAATACTTCATGTTCTGTAAATTTAGTTTCAAGAATTCCACTAATTCTATTTACAATATCAAAATCCTCTCCTTGGAATGTTGCTGTTGTTTTACTTCCGACTTGTACTGTTACTTTAGGAGGAATTTCTTGAACAGCATAAATTTTAATATTGTAATTTTTATCACTTGCAGCACTTTCAGCAAAGCGTCGTACAAAAACTTCTGCAAATTTTTCTTTATCCATTCGGATAACTCCACCACTGACACGATAATAACTAACATCTACTGCATCTAACATGGCACTTTCAACCGTTTCTCTTAATAAAGATTCGGTTAGTTCATTTCCGGTTGAATAATTATTGATAATATTTACTACTGCGAGAGCCATAATGGCAAGCATTACAGCTCCAGCAGCTAACACACCTTTGTTCATTCTTTACCTCCTAATCGTTTTGTCCTAATTCTGTATTTCTTTGGTAAGATTTTACATAAGTTGTATTTTTTAGCATTGTACTTTCACAAACTTCAGCTCCATTTGCTAGAAGTGTACAATTCATAGCATCATAATTTTGATAATTTTTCTGTTGTTTGTTGTATTGTTTAATAGAACGAATATTTTCTCTTGTTATGGTAATGTTATAATCTAGATTTTCATCACTATAAGCATTATTTCCTAAAGCTTCGATATCTTCAATTGCTTCTTTTGGTTTTGAATAGAATCCATATTCATCGGTATCTTTTGTATATACCCAATTCCATCTTGGACTTCTATCTGGGAACAGATCAGTTAAATCTACTGCTCTAAAGGTATATTGAAGTCCTCCAGTACAAATATCGGTTGTATTTGGATCACTTTCACAAGGTAAATCACAAATTCCGTCATTACATTCAACATATCTTTTATTTAAAAGTCCATAGAAACAATCTAAGTTAATTTCATCCCATGTGTAGCTTGTATGATCTTTTGTACTTGATTGTACTGTACCAATCTTTTTAAATACTACTCCAATGTTATTACCAACATTTTTAGCATTGGCCTGTTCGTCTAATGGACTATATTCTTGATACCATTTTCTAAAATCGTTGTATGTTCCAGAATTAACATCCGTGTAATACTTATTTCCACCATTTCTTTCTTTATTGGTAAATTTATAATTTGTTGGTACGTATTTTTCTTCTCCTGTTAATTGATTGATTGCTGCTTGTGGTAATTCAATTTTGTATTCTTTTGTAACTTCGATTGATGGAACCCGTTTGCTTGTTCCATCTTCTGCCCATACCTGTGTTGCTACATTGTCTGTTTGTTTATATTTCTTTCCATCTGGATATGTATATACACCACCCGTTACTTTTACCATATTATCTACGCTTGAATTTTTCGTTTCGAGTAATTGTCCACCTTTTGTTTTGTAAGAATCAATTACGCTCATGTCGAATTCTTCACTTGTTTCATATGAACGCATAGCCTCTAATAAAGCATTGTATTCTTCTTCTGCACTTTTCATCGTAACTTTAATATCCTCTTCTGGATTATCACTACATGTTGGTTTTGATTTTGAACGATATACTTCATAACAGAAAGTTGGATTTGTTGATGAATTACAAGTATTTAGGTATGTAAAGCTAATACCATGGAAAGATGTACATTTCGTACTTCCATTACAGTTGGATTGATGATTGCTTTTAGAAGCTAACTCAAAAATTATACTACCTATACCTTTTTTCGTTTTACCTCCAGTATCATATGCCCATCCGTTTTGTTCATAACAATAATTTGGTGAATTTGGATCTTTTATATTACAGTTAATTACATCTTCATAGTCCTTTGCTGAATAGTCTTCTGACTTTCCAAAATGAATGGCTGTTTGTTGAGCTTTAATAACATCCATAAAGCTTTCTACTCCTGTAAATCCAATATCGACATTTTCATTTTGTTCATATACTTTAGAGTAACATTTATTAATACATTCTTGAGAATACTTTCCTCCATCACAAGTATTTATACATGCATCGAACTCTTCATTTGGACCAGCTCCTCCTTCTCCTGTATGGTGTGCAGGTCCTCCCCAACATTCAATTCCATATTTACATTGTATAGGGGAAGGTACTTTTCTAATAACTATTGGTGTACAAGTTCTTGTAACATGTAAAGTTGCATCATAAGAGAAACCTGCTCCTGCAACTAGTTTTTTTGGCTGATCATAATTAATTGAAAGTGTTTCTGTACAAGTTGCTGCCCAATAATCACCTACATAACTAGAGCTTGAGCTTGAACTTCCGGATGGATTAAAGATAAATGTTTTCGTTTGTGCAGCATTTTCTCTAGAACCATCTTCATGATAGTGACATTGCAATTGTTTTATTTCTTTATCATCCGTTTCTAGAAATATTTTTTCAGATTCTTGAATTTTAGCACGAATGGATGCTTCTGTAATACTATTTCTTTCTGTAAAATAATCAATTGTCTCTTTATAACATTCAGGAACTAATAATTGTTTGTAATTCGTTGGTGATGTTGGAATGTATTTATATCCTTCTTTATAGGTTTTACAAACTGGTGAATCTTTCCATGGATTTGGGATATCTGCATAACTTGGTGTAGAAGTTTCTACTTTTCCTACATAAGCTCCTGAACAATCAATTCTTCTATTCGGATTAATGTAAAATTCAATGCGAATATCATCATCGACTCCAAAAGTTAAACGTACACCATCTGAACCTAATGAATATACTTCATTTGTTCCTATCCAACCTAACGATTCGACACTTTTATAATCATAATCTGAATCATTAGGTTTTCCATTTCTTACAACTCGAATTAAAAGAGTGGAATCAAATATATCTTTAATATCAAGATAAAAATTTCCTTTTCCATCAAATTGAAAGTTCGAAAAAGCCTCTTGAAATTTTAAAGTTGTATAAGGAGAATCTTCTTTATTATATTGGTCCGTTGTAGGACAGCTTGTCCAACCTCCAGATTGATTCCTATTACATCTTCTATTTAAAGATGAAACTGTGAAGGCATAATCTTTCTCGTTGATTCCTCCATATCTACTTTGAAATTCCAAAGAATTTACCCCAAACATTCTTTTTAAATCAAAATAGTCCTGCGGTAAAGTGGACTTATATATCAAATTTTGCTCTGTGATGTTTGAGCGAACAACTTGACTTCCTGCTTCTGTGACGTCATATAGGTTCCCACCTACGCAAATCCAATTTTTATCGTTTTCTTCTGCTAATACGGTTCTTGGGACAACGCAA
>CANQHK010000023.1 GCA_947623645.1 uncultured Bacilli bacterium | reverse complement strand
ACAAATACATCATAACATAAAAGTGCACTTTTATCAAGTACGTTTTCTATTTTTACTCTAATTTTCCGAGTTTAATATCAATCTGGTGTTCCCGGGCAGATTCGAACTGCCGACTTTCCGCTTAGGAGGCGGATACTCTATCCACCTGAGTTACGAGAACAAATCTTTTTTTCAAACCTATTGTACCATAAAGCTCTTTTCTTTTCAATAAAAAAGAAAGGTTTGTTCCTTCCTTTATACCATTTGAAAGTTTTGCATTGCTCGAAGTACTCTTCGGATATTGTTTTCGTTGAATGGTTTTGCTAAAACATCGACAATTGGATACGTCATCGCTTTTTCTACCGTTTCTTTTGAAGTGTCTCCAGTTATAATTGCAACGGGGATACGATCGAATAAATGGTGTTCTTGAAAGTATTCTAATACAGCAAATCCATTTACATTTGGCATATATAAATCAAGAAGGACACCGAAAAGTTCGATACTTGGATCATTGACAATTTTTAAAGCTTGTTCTCCATCCATTGCCGTTAAAATTTCATATTCATTATTGAACATTTTACTGATGATGTTTCGAATTAAATTGGAGTCATCTACGACTAGAATCTTTTTTCCTGATGTAGTGGTTTGAGCATTTGGTACTGTTCTTACAATGGTTTCTTTTCCTAGATATTGTCTTACAACATCGATGATTCGATTGGCCTCTTTTACGAGTTCATCATAATGTTCATAAACGAAATTCGAATTATTAGCTTTACTTTCCATTTCATGATTATAACTGATTTCGGCAAGACGAGTGAATCCTAAATATTTGGCATCACTTTTTAGAGAGTGCACTAAAATTGCATAATTTGCCATATCGGCCATCTCTTTATATTTTTTGATATCGGCCATCTTTTTATCGACTGCTTCTAGAAAATCTTCTAGAGTTGCATCGTAGGTTTCCATATCTCCAAATAGTTCTAAACTACTATAAACTTCTACTCCATTACTTAATAATACATTAATATCTTTCATTTTTTACCCTCCTATATTAACATTATATCACACTTTTTTTAGCTTTGTAAAAATTTTGCAATAATTTGATTGAGTTCTTCTTTATTAATTGGTTTGGCTAGGTAATCATCGAAACCTTCTTGAAGGTATTTTTCTCTCATTCCAGCGATAGCATTGGCAGTTAGAGCAACGGTTGGAATATTGAAACCTTCGATTTCTTTTAATCTTTTTAAAGTGTCTACTCCACTTAATTTTGGCATCATATCATCGAGTAAAATCAAATCGTATTTTTCTCCCGATGAAATTTTGTTGATGCATAAAAATCCACTATCTGCTTCATCAATTTCCATTTTATATTTTTGAAGAAGACGACTTGCCACTTTTAAGTTCATGGAATTATCATCGACAATGAGAACTCTTTTTCCGGTACAATCAACAATTCCATCGATGACTTTAACGGGTTCTTGAAGAATGGTTTTAGGAACAATTTTTTGATCGATGGCAATGGTAAATCGAGAACCTTTTCCATAAACACTTTGAACAACAATTGTACCATTCATGAGTTCGACTAATTTTTTGGTGATTGCAAGTCCTAATCCGGTTCCTTCAATGGTGGCATTCTTTTCCATATCGAGACGTTCAAATTTGGTAAAGAGTTTATCAATATTTTCTTGTTTAATTCCAATTCCGGTATCAGAAACAGCAATAATTAACCTGCAAACATCCTCTTTTTTAACAGTACTTACGGTAAACTCAATCGTTCCTTCTTTGGTATATTTGGCAGCATTGGTTAAGATATTTAGAATAATCTGTTTGATTCTTACATGATCTCCATACATAACCAAAGGAATTTCTGGATCAAAACTGGTTTTTAATTCAATAGGTTTATCACCAATTCGAACTTTGGTAAGAGCGACTAAATCTTTTAAAATTTTACGGAAATCGTATTCGGTATTCACAATTTCTAGTTTGTTCGCTTCAATTTTGGAAATGTCTAAAATTCCATTGACAATTTCCATTAGGCTTTCCGATGCTGATACAATATCTTGAAGTTGCTCTTTGGCACTTTCCGATAACGTTTGATCTTCTTGTAAATTTTCAGAAAATCCAACGATTGCATTTAGAGGAGTTCTTATTTCGTGCGACATATTACTTAAAAATTCACTTTTGGCATTGTTGGCTCTTTCGGCTTGGTCTTTGGCAATATTTAATTCTTCGATTAATTTTAAATCGGGGTTTTCAATGGTATGATACATGATGAGTAAAACGAAAGAAAAGACGTTCGATGTGATGTTAAAAAAGGGATCATAAGCACGAATGAGTAAAGAAATTGAAAAGAATCCAACCATGGCATAACATGGAATAAATTTTCCTCGAAGTTGTTTATTATTAAAATTCGTAAATAAAATCAACAAAATTCCGAGTAAATAAATACTACAAATCAAATATAAAAGATTGGTTGCTGCTCCGGAAGAATTGGAAACTTTTAGGACGGGGTCAAAATATAATTCAATGGGGCTTATGAAAATTAGAAAGATTAGGAAAGTGTCAAAAGCTACCAGTGCTGTTATTATTTTCTTCGAATATTTTTGAATTTTTTCGATGGCAATGATTGCTACATAGTAAAAGAAAAGGGTCATCCAAACGACATAAACAGAACAGAGAACTTTGTTTAGAAATTCAAAATAGACGTGTACCTGTTGATTATAAAAGAAATCTGCTCCAAAACAAATAAGACAGTAAAGGCTTGCTTCGACAAGTCCACAAATTACTAAATAACCATAAATTTTGGTCTCGTCATTTTTTACATGCTTACGAAAAAAATAAATACAAAATAAAAATATAGAAATAATCAAGGAACTGATTGGAAAAAATGTATTGGTTAAATTGGACAACCGCATAACTATAACACCTTACCTTACTTTATCTTGATTGTAGCACATTTTTTTTGAAAAGTAAATGTAAATTCTCGGTTTCTATCCAAAAGAAAAGAACTAGAATTCTCTTTGTTCTTGATACATTTCTCGTATTCCATGTTCTTTATTAATCTTTCTTAATTTTTTAACTTCCTCTGGTTCTTCTAAAACTCCATTTCTTAAAGGAATATCGTTAATATGGTGAAATTTATAGAATTCGTCACCAGCTGAAAAGATATTTTCTCTTTCAACGTTAACATCAATTCCACCAAACTCTAAATCATGATATTGGAATTTTAAGAATTTGATATAATCATCTATTTTTACATCTTCTCTTTTGAAAAGACCTTTTTCTTCAATTAAAGACCAACGAATTGTGGAAATAATTTCTTGATATTCTTCTAGTTTCTCACTTAGATCATCCTCTTCTTTAACGATAATTGGTCGACCATAAACGGTATGGATTTTTACGATTTTCGCTTTTTCTCCACTGGTATCAAAACTATATTCATGAACGACAGGTACAACAGGAACATGAGCTTTTCTAGCAGTATCTAGAAAACCATAGTGAAGGGGTAAATGCAATTTATTGGGAGATAATAACCAGGTTGTTTCTGGACAAATGAAATAAGAATGCCCTTCTTGCAACAATCGAATCATATCATATTTTGAATTTCTAGAGTGTTCTTTATCCCCTTTTCGAACATAAGTTAATCCAGTATTATACTGCGAATATAAAAGAAATTTTTTGGTTTTGATCGAATGCAAGATAATACAATGTTTATCGGTTGTTGGATTCCACATGAAGTTATCTAAAAGAGATTGATGGGTATGTGCAAAGATGACAGGTCCTTCTGGTATTACGGTTTGGTTTTGATACTTTGGATCTTTTTCAATGACATAACCGTTCTTGATTTTCGTTGTTTCTTCTGGAATGGTTGCATCTTCTCTTATTTCATAAGACCAATCTAAATTTTTATTCGTCATAAAATGTGTTAAGTGAATCGATATTTGCGCTGTCGCTTTTTTTAGTTTGGGCGCTAATTTTCTAGCTCCTGGAGTCGTATTGGTTAACTTCCTTTTTAATAGATATTCTCTTAATTTTTGATAATATTCTTTTTTTTCTTTCGTCGTTAATTTTCTTTCTTCTTTATTACTTAAAATTTTGAAATCTTGTTCTTCCACAAATATTCCTTCTTTCTTTATTCTTTTTACGATATCATTATCTTTCTTTTTTGTCAAATAAAAAATAGAATAAAAAATAGAATAAAAAATAGAAAAAATAGAAGAATCTTTGAATTTTCTTCTATTTTAAACGGTTGGTTGCTAAAAAGAAAAGGAAGGTTCCTGCAAAGGAAATTTGTTTTCTGATTCCGTAAGCTTTCTCATAAACTGCTACAGCATCATCAACAAGATCAACAATCCAACTTTCTAAGTATTTGGGTATATGTTTCCCAAGAGGAAACATGTGCGTTACAATAATATCTTTTTCCATATCGGAAAGTTCAAAATGTTCGCTTGCTTTTTTTAAAGCATACTCTGGATGATGGAAAAGTGTTTTTAGTCTTGTTTTGGAATCGCTTTTATCGTTATCTTCTAAGAAAAAATCATGAAGAAGTGCAGCTCTTCCCGCTTTTTTATAATCTAAATGTAAATATTTTGTAATTTCATACGATGCTTTTGCAACTCTTATAGAATGGCAATATCTACTCATTCCATGATGGGTTATATCTTTTAATTTTAAAAACTCTTTTTCTTCCAAAATATCTTTTGTTAAATAATAAAATTCGCTATCGGTAAAAAAATAGTTTAAATTCATTATCGTCAACTCCAACATCTTTTATTTTTTTTCGACTCTACCATCATAGCATAAATCATGAAAAAATGCAAGGGGGTTACATCATTTGTTTTAATAGTTCATTCATTTCTTGTTCTTCTTCTTTGCTGATATCTTCCATTTCTACTTCTTTGTCAAACCAATCTGGAATCTTTTCCGTTGGTGTTTTCTTGGTATCTTTTGTCCAAGTTTTGGTTTCTTGTTTTTTATTTTTCTTATATTCTTTTTCCGTCAAAGCAAGAGCTTCTTCCACTGTTTCAATTTGTAACCGTTGCCACTGCCCAGCGATGGTTTCTACATAACTTTTATTTAACTTTTTATTATGTATATGCAAAATATATGCAAGTAGTACATTAACAACACCCGGATTGAGATGAAAATCAACCATTAATTCTTCAATTAACCGCATATCTCTTGAAGATGGTTCTCCACTTTTGCATTTGCTTGCTAAAAAATCATACGGTGTTGTCGTTTCAAAAGTATAGATGAGGCGAGCTCTTTTGGAAGTATCCCCCGTTGGGGTTCGTAAATATTCTGGTTGCGTTTTGTAAACAACGGATGGAAGACGTCCACTGTTTTCAAATTGATAGAAATTACGACAACTTTTTCTTAAATTGGTTTTGTCAATAAGACCCCGTTCATTTAAATTTTCTCTTACAAATCTTACTAAAGTATCCATGTCCAATTTATAAATATAAGCAAGATTTTCAATTAATTCGATAATGTCTGGAGTAAAACATTTATCACTTACCATATTTTTAGGGATAGATTCTATTAATAAATTTAAATCCATTCCAGAGGCAATTTGAAGATGATTGGTATGACGATCTAGGACATCTTCATTTTCAAAAGAAAACGTTCCAACGGTTGCTTGAAATACATCTGAAAATTTCTTACTGATATCCGTATAATCTTTAAAGGATATTCGAGGAACTTTGAAATAAGAAACAAGCTTATCATATTCACTTTTCCCTAAATTATTGTATAAGACAATATTTAAAATCGGATGATTAAAAAATTCACTAGCAGAAAGGGGTGCGAATAAAAGATAGGCATAATTATTCACATGATCTTTCTTAAAATAGGTTTTTAAGAGCCCTACTGCCTCTAGTTTTTCCCGTGCTTCGATGATTTTTTCTAATTTTAATTGCATCATCGTCATCAAATGATGATGGGTAAAATCTTCACTCATTATTTTTTCTTCTAAATCTCCTAAAAGTGTCAAGTATAAACTCACAGCAGTATAACCAATAATCGGTTGATAAAGTAATGTAATAATTTTTTTATCTAGACTCGTTATAATGCTTCTACATAAAACTGTATATGTATCTGCGGGTAAAATCGTCAAATTCATTCTTTTCACCTTCTTTTAAGAGCTTTTTACATATTTTTATTGTACCATAGATTCTTCTTTTTTGTTGCAAGTTTTATTGTAAAATTTTATAAATTTATGTATAATGATAATAGAGTATGAAATGAGGGATGAGGAATGAAATTTTTAAACTTTTTACTACCCATGATTTTAGGAATTAGTATCCTTTGTTATTATTTATATAAGATGCAAACTGTTTTTTCTGAAAGAAAAAGTTTTTTCGTTGCACTTATGACGACGATTGGAAGTATTTTCTTAACTGTTATTGTTCTTCTTTTAAGTCATTCTTCTTTTTCGTTTCCTTTTCTTTTTGCTGGAAGTATCTTTACTTTTTTAGTCGCAAAGTTTTTAGCAGAAGGTTCTATTTCGATTCAACATGTAACAAAATCTGCTATTACTTTCTTTCTTTTCTTTTTTAGTAACATCTTTCAATATATTCCTATTTTACTCTTTCATATTAAAGAAGAAAATGTTACTCCTTTAATCAACAATTATCTTACTGCTTTTAGTGATGTCTGTATTGCTATTATTTTTATTCTTATGTACTACGATGATTTAAAGAAAGGATTTCTTCAATGTAAGAAAAATTTTCAAGCCTTTTTTGATCAATGTTTTAAAATTTGGTTTTTAGGATTCTTAGGAATGGTTATCTCGAATCTCCTCATTCAAATTTTCTTTCCATCTGCTGTTGCAGGAAATGAAAATGCTGTGCAAAATATGATTGATGTTACTCCTCTTCTTATGTTATTAACTGCGGGAATTATTGCTCCAATTGTTGAAGAATTAACTTTTCGAAAAGCGATAAGAAATATTTTCCCAAATCCTAAATTATTTATTCCAATCAGTGGTCTGCTCTTTGGATTTTTACATGTTATCTTTGCTTATCAATCACTTTTTGATTTTCTTTATGTTATTCCTTATGCTTCCTTGGGAATTGCTTTTTCTTATATGTATTTTAAAACCGATAATATTTTATCTTCGATGATGATGCATTTTCTACATAATACTTCGATTATTTTATTTTCTATTTTTGTTGGGATGATTGTGCTATGAAAAAAAGAAGACAAGAAAAAAATATAGAGGAAAAAGAAAGAAAAACCCCAATAGAGGAAGGCGAGAAAAAGAAAGAAAAAAAAGAAGGGAAAGAAAAGAAAAAATCTCATTTCTTCTTAAAAATTTTGTTTTTATTCATCATCATCGCTTTTATTGGAATTTATTATATGCGTTTTATTGAAACGAAAATGCTTTTTGTTAAAGAGATAAAGATTGAGGATACTAATATTCCGGAAGGCTTTTCTGGACTTAAGGTTGTACATTTTTCTGATTTACATTATAGAATGTCTACAGAGGAAGAGGATCTTAAAAAAATTGTTCATAAAATTAATGCTTTGAAACCTGATGTTTTAGTTTTTACGGGAGATTTATTGGATCATACGATTTCTTATCAGAAAGAAGATTATGACTTTTTAATGGAACAATTCAAAAAAATGGATGCAACAATTGCAAAATATTATATTAAAGGAAACCACGATTATTTTACAGATCAAGTAGATATTATTCTACAAAATGCGGAATTTACCTCTTTAAATAATAAAAGTGATGTTATTTATGCCAATGAATATGAAAAAATACAGTTTCTTGGTACCGGCAGTTCTTTAGAAAATGATTTTCAAAAAGAAGAAGCTATGTCCAATATAGAAAATGGCCTTTATACGATTTTACTTCTTCATGAACCCGATAATCTTTTAGAAATGGATCATTCTTCTATTTCTTTAGCCCTTGCAGGACATTCTCATCATCATCAAATTCATATTCCTTATCTTTGTGAAGCTTTTACTGTAGAAGGGGCCAAAACTTATCATGATTCTTTTTATCAAGTTCAAAATACATCTTTATATATTAATGGTGGTATTGGAACAAGCATCTATCCATTTCGGTTATTTGCTCCACCAACAATCAACCTGTATCGCCTCGTTCGTTCCAAATAAAAATCAAGTAATTTTTCATACTTGATTTTTTTATTTATGCTACGTGTCCAAGAGTTTTAACCATCGTAGGACCTTCTTGTTCTTGGGAAGATTCTATTTCTTGATCGTCTGGTATACTAACGATTTCTCGTTTTGACTCTTCTTCATTTTCTGTTTCTACTTCTGGTGTTTCTTCTTTCTCTTGTACTACTTCTTGAGATTCCATAACTTCATTTGCTTGTTTTTGAATTTCTTCTGGAATTTCACTCGATTCAAATTGTTTTAATTTTTGTTCATATTCTGATTGAGTTTTGTTTCTTTCTTCTAAAGCTTTTGCTTCTTTTTCTTTATATTCTTTAATTTTTTCATCTAATTCAATAATTTTTCCTTTTCTCTCTTCGATCTTCTTTTGATATACTTGTTGTTCTTCTGATACTTGAGAGGTTTGTTTTACGATTTCATCTTTCTTTAGAGAAAGCTTATCAATTGCTGTTTGAACTTCTTTACTTCTTTCTTTAATTTTCTCTTCTAATTCTGCAATTTTATCTCTTAAAGCTGCTGTTTCTGTTTCATGTTCTCCAATTGCTGCAACTTGACCTTCAATCGTATTTTCTTTTTCTTTAATCTCACTAGCAATATTTTCACATTCTGTTTGTTTATCTTGTAGTACTTTTTTCTCTTTTTCTAGTTGATCTTTTGCTCCTTGAATTTCTTCATTCATTTTTATATAACCTTGTGTTGTTTCTTGATATTTTTTAAAAGCTTCACTTTGAGCAAACACATCTGCTTCATCAGGTACTGCCTCTTGAGGTTGTGGATTTGCTACGACTTCTGTTGTTGCAGGTGCGACACTAGATAAATCTGGAGTAGGCATTGGCGCAACGGGTGCTGCTGGAGCTGGTTGAGGTGTAACAACGGTCTGCTGCTCTTGTGGTGTAACCGTTGGTGTTGGTGCAACGGGAGGTACTGAATTTACTTCTGGAGTTGGAATTGCTGGTTGTTGTACTTGTTCTTGTACTACAGTTGTTGGAGTAGGAACGCTTGCCTGTGATGCTTCTACACTTGCACTGTTTCCTTTACTTTTCAAAATATCCTTTTGTCCTTCTGCTACTTTTAAACGTTTCAATTTAGAAGTATCGATAACGTTTGCTTGTTTTCCTTCTAAAGTAGTATTTGGAAGAACTTGAAATCCACCATTTCCGCTTCCCTCTGTTCCCGTTGGAACTTCCATTGCCATATAAGCATTTGGAATACTAAATTCGCGATTTATTTCGGGAGTTTTTCTCTTTTGCAGATTTCTTTGGATTCCATCATAAGTTCTAGAACGTAATTTTAATTTTGCTGGATTATCTTCTAGAATGGTTTTTTCCATACTAAAACGTTCATCACTATAAGTAATTTCATTTAAAATATTGTTCATTGGTAGCAATCTCCTCTCCTAATTTTCGTTTTTCGACAACTCTCTTAATACATTCTTAATTCGATTCCATTCTTCTTCACTTTCTACTCCACCAAGTTTTGGGGTATCTCCATCTCGAGTTACAGAAGAAATATAAATCGTAATATTGCCATTTTCATCCGTTTCATTTTTTGTATATACAACATATTCTTTTTTATTATCGTTGAATTCAAAAGATAACAATATTTCTACTTGATCTACTGTTCCATCCTCTAATATTATTGACATCACTTTCTTCTCCATAAGTTTATCCTCCTTTTATCTTTATTTATATTGTACCACAAATTTTGAAGAATTCAACATCTTTCTTCTATTTTTTTATTTTTTTTAATAAAAAATAACGACATTCATAAGAACAATAGTCTTTTATATAATCCTCTAATCTTTCGATGGAGTTAATTTTTTTCACGTTTTTATTGTTTTTATCGTAAAAACCTTTGAGTCTTAAGGCATCACAAGAATAATCTCCAAAAATATAATCGAAATCATCAAAATAGTCCGTTACTTTTTCTTTGAATTCATCTTCTCGAAAAGCATCTCGATAATTTCTTTCTAATTCGTATTCTCTATTTTCTACTTGTATTACATGATTTTTCATTTTTTTCCCTGCTTTCTATTTTGTCTTTTTTAAAGTGGCTAAATCATAAAGTTTTTTCACTTCTTTTGGGGATAACTTTCGATACTCCCCGGATTGTAAATTTTCTAAAGTTAAAAAGCCTACTCTTTCTCTTTTTAGTTTTAACACTTCGTATCCAACGGATTCAAACATTTTCTTTACTTGATGATTCTTTCCTTCATGAATCGTAATTTCGACGATGGAAGTGTTTGTTTGGAGATCTTTTTTTCGAAGTTTTACTTTGGCTTTAGCGGTCTTTATCCCATCGATTTCTACTCCATCTTCTAAAGCATGGATAGCTTTTCCATCGATGATTCCTCGAATTTTTGCAATATAGACTTTGTCGATTTCATTTTTAGGGTGCGTTAACATTTGGGAAAACTTACCATCGTTGGTTAACAGAAGAAGTCCTGTCGTGTCATAGTCAAGACGTCCGACGGGATAAATTCTAGCATTTGTTTCGATGAGGTCAACAACGGTTTTTCGGTATCTCTCATCATGGCTTGTACTAACAACTCCTCTGGGTTTATAAAGAAGATAATACTCTTTTTCTTCTCTTGTAATTTGTTTCCCATCGACCGTTACGATATCGCTTCCTCCAACTTTTACTCCAAGTTCTTTTACCTCTTTTCCATTTACTTGTACTCTTCCTTCTAATATTAATTCTTCGGCTTTTCTACGAGAGGCAACTCCTGCTTCAGCGATTACTTTTTGTAAACGTTCCATAATACCACCTTCTTCTAAAAGTATACAAAAATATTTGCAATTTTACAATGTTTTCTTAAAAGAAAATGGATACTAAAAGAAGAGACATGACAAATGTTATGAAATCTGCAAAAAGACCTGCTTTTAGGGCATAGCGCGTTTTGGTAATTCCTACACTTCCAAAATATAGCGATAAAACGTAAATCGTCGTATCCGTTGCACCTTGCATGATGGAAGCAATTCGTCCGATGGTCGAATCCACTCCAAATTTTTTGATTAAATCAATCATGACAACGAAACTAGCATTTCCTGAAATTGGTCTTGTTAATGCTAAAGGAAGGACTTCAACGGGAATAGAAAATTTTAAAAGAAAAGGTTTTAGAGGGGTAAAGATATCGTTTACAATTCCACTTTTTAATAAAATATTGACACCAAAAATCATGGCCATTAAAAAAGGAAAAATGCTTATGGACATTCCTAAACCTTCTTTTGCTCCTTTTACAAAACTATCATAGACATTGACTTTTTTAAAAAGAGCGTAAAGTAAAATAAAAAGAACTAAAAGGGGGATAAAAAAATTGCTAATTTTCATGTTTTTTACTCCTTTTGTAAAGAAAACGGTCCATTAAAAGAGCAAGGCAAGTATTGGTAATGGTGGCAAGAAGGGTTGGAAAAAGCAGTTCGGTTGGATTTGCACTATTGTACATCATGCGAATGGCTAAGATATCGGTTGCAATCAACGTTACACCGCTCGTATTTAAAACGAGGAAAGTAATCATACTTCTCGTTGCTGTATCTTTGTTCTTATTTTTTTCTTGCAGACATTGCATAGCTTTTAATCCAAAGGGAGTAGAAGCATTATGAATTCCTAACATATTAATTGTTAAGTTACTTGCAATATAAGAAAGAGCTTCATCATTTTCGTCTAATTCTGGAAAAATGATTTTAAAGAGGGGTCGCATCTTTTTGGCGAGGAGATCTAAAAGTCCAGCATCTTTCGCAATTTGCATGATTCCACTCCATAAAACCATAAGGGGAAAACTCACGATAAAAACATCTAAGGTACTTTTTCCAGATGCAACAATTTCTTCATTAATTAAATCACATCTTCCACTTATTATTCCATAAACAATTCCAACGATTATAAAAGATGCCCAAATTTTATTCATCATGTGAAAAGACCTCGAATCTTATCCCAAAGGCTTTCTTTTTTTGCTTGTTCATGGGCATAAACATTTTGCTTATAAAGTTCTTCTTCGCCCAGTAAAACAGATACATCCCCTATTTTTTCTCCTTCTCTAAAAGAAGTTTTATTTTGTAGTTTAATTAAAATCCGAACATCTTCTTTTTCACTTTCTGTTAATGGATATTGGAAAGAATTTTCAATGTAGGCTTTTCCTTTAAAGAATCCTTCATCGATTTTAAATTTATTTTTATCTAAAATGGTATACAACTTATAATTTTTAAAACCATATTCATATAAATTTTCGTGAGTATCGTATTCATTGCCATCATTTAGGGTTACAACCGTTA
>CANQHK010000022.1 GCA_947623645.1 uncultured Bacilli bacterium | reverse complement strand
TTTATATCTAAAATGCCTATTGATTTAAATATTGCTTATGCCGAATATCATTATCAGTCATAATGTTTAACACAACCTTTTAAAAAAAAATTTTAAACTCCTAAAAAGTATAAATTCGCTAACTTTTGAAATTTAGTGATGACATTTTGATATTTTTTACGAATAATAAAATAGTAGGAGGTGAAAAAGATTGAAGTATTGTTTTGTAAGACAAGATGGTCTAAAAGATTGTGGTATTGCTTGCTTATTAATGATTATTCGAACCCACAAAGGAGATAGTTCTAAAGAATATTTAAGAGTTCTTACAAATACAACAAAAAATGGTACAACCGCTTACGATTTGATGATAGCAGGAGAAAAGTTTCACTTTACAACCTTTGGCTTACGAGGAAATCTTGAAGATTTAAATCCCGATTATTTCCCAGTCATCGGTCATATGATAAAAAATAAAAGCTATCAGCACTTTGTTGTCATTTACCATTTTGATTTTGAAAAAAGAAAAGTAACCATTGCCGATCCTGCTCTTGGAATAACGACCATTTCAGAAGAAGAATGGGAACAGGTATCTACACATCAGTACATTGTTTTTCTACCCAATACCCCAATTTTAAAAATCAATGTTAAACACCCTATACATTCTTTTTTAAAAAAATTTCTTTGGAAAAACAAATGGACAATCCTAAAAATTTTTATTCAATCCTTAAGCATTACATTTTTTACAATCATCTTAACCTTTTCTTTTGAACTTCTTATGAATTTTGTAAAAACATCCTATTCTTTAAATTTATATGTAACCCTCATTCTATTCTTTCTCAATTTTGCCATTTTAAAATGTGCAATCGAATACATTCGCTACAAGATTTTAAACAACTTAACCCATCGTTTTGACAACTTGCTCTTAAAAAACACGTATCATCATCTTTTTCTCCTCCCAGATTCTTATTATGAGAATCGTCAAACGGGAGAATTGCTAGCACGAATGACCGATCTTACCAATTTCAAAAATATTCTTTCTAATTTTTTATTAAACGTTGGTGTAAATCTAATTTTAGCCTTAACATCTCTTTTCTTTCTATTTCAAATCAATTTTCTTTTAACCTATCTATTATTATGGTATGTTTTTTTAGAAATAGGGATCTTTTTAATCTTCCAAGAACCTCTCCAAAAACATCTTTCCTATTTTAAAGAGGCGTATGCCACCTACCAAGGCTTTTTAGTAGATAGTATAGAGAAAATATCCAGTATCAGACATTTAGATTGTTCGAAGTATATGGAAAAAAGATGGAGGAAGAATCTTCAAAAAGAATGGGAAGAAAGAAATTCTTATCAAAACTGCTGGAATTTAGAAATGTTTTTAAAAAATAGTTTATCGAGTATCTTTCACATTTTAGAGCTTTCTATAGGAATTTATTTGGTACTGACAAAGAAAATTTCTGATACCTCTTTTCTATCCTTTCTCTTTTTATCCGATCTTTTCTTAAGCCCCATGGATGCCATGAGTGAATTTTTACTGGATTATCAAGAAGGAAAAGCATCCTTTGAAAGAATAAAAGAATTTTATTTCGTCGAAGAAGAAAGACAAGAAAACTTTCCTTATTTTCCAATTCGATCCCTTGAACTAAAAAATATTTCTTATGCTTATCGGAAAAAAATGTGGATTCTAAAGAATTTTAATTTATCCCTTAGAAAAGGGGAAAAAGTTTTAATTTATGGAAAGAGTGGTTGTGGAAAAAGTACGTTGATTAAAATTTTAGCAGGATACTTAGAACAAGAAGAAGGAGATGTTATTCTAAATGGACAAGCCCTTCCAAAAGAACATAAATCCGTTTTAAGAAAGGAGGTAACCTATATCTCTCAAAACGAAAACCTTTTCAACATGTCATTAAAAGACAATATTTTATTAGGAAGAAAAGTAAAAGAAGAGAACTTCCAAAAAATCTGTCATCTTTTTTACCTAGATGAATTTGCAAAAAAAAATGTTTTGACTTACGACATGATGATTGAAGAAAATGGAAGTAATTTATCAGGAGGAGAAAGACAACGGGTTATTTTGGCAAGAAGTATTTTAAGAGAGAGTGAAATTTATATTTTGGATGAAAGCTTATGCAATTTAGATGTTGAATTAGAAAGAAAAATTTTAAAAAAATTATTTGAATATTTGCCTGATAAGATGGTCATTGTCGTATCGCATCGTTTTTATAACGAAGATCTATATGATACGAAAGTAATGCTAGAGAAAGGAGAAGGCTATGCAGAAAATTTCCATGAATGATGCTAAAAAGATAGAAGGTGGACTAGGCTTCTGGGGAGGAGTAGGAATTGGTGCTATCATCATTTTTTTAGCAGGTGTTATTGATGGGTATGTTCGCCCAACAAAATGTGACTAAAGAAAGGAGAAAAAAATATGCAAAAAATAAAAGAAGAAGAAATGGAAAAAATTATTGGAGGAGATACCATCAGTGGACCTGTCATCGAGGGTTTAAAAATCCTAGCAGATACTCTTTTAAATGCCGGTCGTGCAGTAGGAAGCGCCCTAAGGAGACTTACGACTAAAAATCTATGCCCATGCAAGTTTTAAAATCCCTTCATAAAAAGATCGTAGAACTTGGGAAAATGTTTTTTTATCCCCTTGTTTTACTCATTTTAGTAGAATCTTTGGAAAAACTTTTTTCTCTCGTGAAAGTTTTCCAAAAATAACAAAATCAGGAAGAAGTTTGAAAATTCTTCCTTTTCTTTTGACAAGTATTGATTTTCTGTTTTATAATAGAGTTGTAGGTGATACGATGAATAAAAAAGATGGACCATTAAAATTACAAGTAACAAGACTCGTCTTAAAAAAAGATTTGGGATATTCCTTGAGTGATAAAGAGCAAGAGCAAATAGAAGAAATGACAGAAGAAGAAATGATTCTTGTTCGAAATAACCTTTTAAAAAATATTCGGGATCATTATTTAGCACTAGATACCCTAGAAGAATACTTAGAAGATTTAAAAGAGGAAGAATATAGAAATTATTTATCCTCTCATAAAAATCCAGAAGAAGTAGAAATGCATGTTGAAAAACTTGCAGAACTCGAAGGAAAATACACCCAAATGATTATTAATATTGCTAATCAGAAAAGTAGTAAAGAAGATTTATTAGGGCCTAGTATTCATGAAACCTATGGTCATAACAGAACCATGTAAAATCAAAAAAAGAGAAGGCAATGCCAAAAAAAGCTAAAAAATTGCTAAAAACACGAAAAAATATGAAAAAACTTTTGACATTTTAAACTTTTGTGATATAATCTTTTGTAGAAAACGTGGAAGGAGGGGATAAAATTGACACAAGTGGCAGTAAAAAATGGGAATCTAGATTTTGCTCTTAAAAAATTTAAACAAAAAGTCGCTAGAGACGGTGTCCCTTCTGAATGTAAGAAACACGAGGGTTATGATAAACCTGGAGTAAAAAGACGTCTTGCCAAAAAAGAAGGAATCAAAAACGCAAGAAAGAGAAACAAAGCAAATAGGGACTAACAAGTCCTTTTTTTCTTAAGAAAGGGTGAAAATTATGGATTTCGTAAAAAAATTAGAACAAGATATTATTGCAGCTATGAAAAGTGGAGAAAAACTCAAGCTTACAGTTTTAAGAGAAATAAAAGCAGGAATGAAGCAAGCCAATATCGATTTTAAAAAAGAAATGAATGATGAATTATTAATCGATGTTGCAAGTAAAGGAATTAAAACAAGAAAAGAATCCATCGAAGATTTTAAGAGAGGAAACAGGCAAGATTTAGTGGATAAAACTTTAGAAGAAATCGAAGTCTTATCTTCTTATTTACCAAAACAATTAACCGAAGAAGAAATTCAAGAAATCATCGATCGCGTTTTCCAAGAAGAAAATCCAACATCCATGAAAGATATGGGAAAAGTCATGGGAAAAATTACTCCACTCGTAAAAGGAAAAGCCGACATGACTTATATTTCCAACGAAATCAAAAAAAGATTGAACTAACAATCTTTTTTTATGAATAATTTTAATAGTAATAATAAGGATAATAAGGATAGTAAGGATAAGCTCCATAATAATTGTTGTAAGAATAATTATATGGAGGATAATAATTGGAATTTGGTCTTCCTCCACCAATTGCATATCCTGCAACACCACCTAGAAGAAAAGGTGCTAAAAGTCCTCCACCAATAAATCTTTCATCCCCACTATTTTGAAAATTATTTTGAAAATTCTGTCCAGCTGGATACATATTTTGATAATTTTGAGTCATATTATAATTAGAATACATAAAAACACTCCTTCCTATATGAGTATTTTATGTAAAAAAATAACGGAGGTGTCATTATGAATGATGCAAAACAAAAATTAATTAATTTAATCGTTGATTATTCCATTGATGTCCAAAAAAATGAGAAAGTTTTAATTACGACACAGACTTTAAAAGATCGAGGATTTCTTGCAAAATTAATGGATGCCATTGTAAGAAGAGGAGGAATCCCTGTTTTAGAAGTAAAAGATCCGATTCTTGGAAATTATTTAAACAAAATATCTTCCGAAGAAAGAATTCCATTAATGCAAAAGTTAAGTGAATTTGAAGTAGATACTTTTGATTCTTTTATTAGTATACGTTATAACGTGAATGATTATGAAGGAAAAGATATTCCTAAAGACATTCAAAAAAAATTAGGAGCAGCACTTCTAAAATCTAGTGATATTAGGGTCAATAAAAGAAAATGGGTATTATTAAATTATCCATCTGAATTAGATGCCTATAAAGCGAAGATGCCCATTGAAGATTTTCAACAATTTGCTTTTGATGTAATGGCAGTAGATTATAGAAAAATGTCCAAACTTGTAGAACCTTTAAAAAAATTAATGGATAAAACCGATAAAGTAAGAATTGTATCTCCAGGAACCGATTTAACATTTTCGATTAAAGGAATGAAGAGTATACCATGTACAGGAGAATGCAATATTCCCGATGGAGAATTATATTCTGCACCGATTAAAACAAGTGTCAATGGGAAAATTACTTACAATACACCATGCCCATATCAAGGAAACATTTTTCATGATGTTTGCCTAGAATTTGTGAACGGTAAAATTATCAGTGCAACTTGTAAAGAAAACGATGAAGCCCTCAATGCAATCTTTGATACAGATGATGGAGCACGTTACATAGGAGAGTTTTCATTAGGATTTAATCCAATGATTTTACATCCGATGGGAGATATTCTATTTGATGAAAAGATTTTAGGAAGTCTTCATTTTACCCCTGGAAGAGCATATAAAGATTGCTATAATGGAAACGATTCTGCAATTCATTGGGACATGGTTTTAATTCAAAGAGATGAATATGGTGGAGGAGAAATTTACTTCGACGATAAACTCATCCGAAAAAATGGAAAATTTGTTTTAGAAGAATTGAAACCTCTAAATTTTGAACAATAAAAATTTTGAAAAATACGATTTTTCTTTTTTTGAAGAATCGTTTTTTTATGGAATTTCGATAAGAAAGAAATTAACCGAAACCTCCTCTATTAGACTCGATAATTTTTTAGAAAATAGGGGGTATACCTAAAAAAAGTTACCAGAAATTAAAGGATTTTTTTTGCAAAAAAAGAAGAATTTCGTTATACTATTAGATGTAGTGGTGATGAAAAAATGAAACGCAGTGAAGTAGATAAAAGTAAGTTATCCCCAATGATGTTACAATATTTAAACATCAAAGAAAGAAATGAAGACAGCATCATCTTTTTTCGTCTCGGGGATTTTTATGAAATGTTTTTTGAAGATGCCTTGTTGGTATCGAAAGAGTTAGAATTAACGTTAACTGGAAAATCTTGTGGCTTAGAAGAAAGAGTTCCAATGTGTGGAATACCTTATCATGCCTACAAAGGATATTTGGATAAATTGATTGAAAAAGGTTATAAAGTAGCAATTGTAGAACAGATGGAAGATCCGAAGCAAGCAAAAGGAATGGTGGATAGAGATATCATTCAAGTAGTAACCAGAGGAACTGTAATCGATGATTCCTTAAATGCTAAAGATGATAACTTTATTGGAAATATTTATGATTTTGATTATTGCTATGGAATTAGTTTTGCCGATGTTTCAACAGGATATTTTTATGTTTTATTAGTGGATAAAAAGGAAGATGTTATAAAAACAATCGTCCATTATAATATGAAAGAAATGATTGCAAGTAGTAAAGTTGATCGAACACTCGTAACCGAATTAAGAGAAAATTATTCCCTTTTAGTAACCTTCTATGATGATTTATACGAAGGAGAAGATTATCAATATCTCGTCAAAAAATTAAAAGATGTTCGCCTAAAAACAACCGTTTTCCATCTTCTTGCTTATTTGATGGAAACGAAAAAAGGAAATCTTGCTCATTTGCAAGAAGTCGAAGAAGTAAGTCTTGAAGAAAATTTACGCTTTGATATTCATACCATGAAAAATCTGGAATTAACCGAAACAATCAGAAATCACGAGCGTATGTATTCTTTATTATGGTTAATGGATAAAACCAAAACAGCAATGGGAAGTAGATATTTAAAAAGAAGTATTGAAAACCCTCTTGTAAATGAAAAAGCAATTGTAAGAAGATATGATTTTGTTGAAAAATTATTAACCGAATTTATTTTAAAAGAAGAACTTCGAGAAGCTTTAGATGGAGTCTATGATTTAGAAAGACTAGCAAGTCGTATCAGTTATGGAAATTTAAATGCTAGAGATCTTTTACAATTAAAAAACTCTTTAAAATATATGCCAGAAATTCAAAGAATCTTAAAGAAACTAAATTATGATCAAGAATTAGAAACGTTAGATTTTCTTTATGATTTATTAGAGCGTTCTATAAATGAGGATGCCCCTCCAACTTTAAAAGAAGGATCTCTCATTAAAAAAGGATACAATCAAGATTTAGATGAATTAAGAGATATTCGAAAAAATAGTAAAAATTATATTCTTCAAATCGAACAAGAGGAACGAGAAAAAACAGGAATTAAAAATTTGAAAGTAGGATTCAACAAAGTTTTTGGATATTATATTGAAATATCCAAAGGAAGTATTCCACAAATTAAAGAAGAATTTGGATATATTAGAAAACAAACTTTAACAACAGGAGAAAGATTTATAACTCCTTTATTAAAAGAAAAAGAAGATATTATTTTAGGAGCAGAAGAAAAAATTATTCAGTTAGAATATAATCTATTTATGCAAGTTCGAGAAGAAGTAAAAAAATATATTGGTAAAATTCAAAAACAAGCAAAAATTATCAGTGAAGTTGATATGCTTCAGTCTTTTGCTCTTTTAACCGAAGAAAACCGCCTTGTTCGTCCAAAAATTACGCATGAAAAAGTAATTCGTATTAAAGAAGGAAGACACCCAGTTGTAGAAAAAGTATCCAAAGGAGAATATGTTCCGAATGATATTATCATGGAAAAAAATACCAATATTCTTTTAATCACAGGACCCAATATGGCCGGAAAATCGACCTATATGCGCCAACTTGCAATTACAGTAATCATGGCTCAAATTGGTTGCTTTGTTCCAGCGAAAGAATGTGAAATTCCTATTTTTGATTAAATTTTCACAAGAATTGGAGCAAGTGATGATTTAGTCAGTGGTGAGTCGACTTTTATGGTAGAGATGAAAGAAGCCAATATGGCTTTACAAAATGCAACCGAGCGAAGTTTAATTTTAATGGATGAGTTAGGACGTGGTACAGCAACCTACGATGGAATGAGTCTAGCCCAAGCAATTCTAGAATATATCCACGATAAAGTAAAATGTAAAACTTTATTTTCTACGCACTATCACGAATTAACCTCTTTATCAGATACTCTTCCCAATTTAAAAAACGTTCATGTTTCTGCCAAAGAAGAAGATGGAAAAATTACTTTTCTTCATCGTGTCAATGATGGAGCAGTGGATAAAAGTTATGGAATTCATGTAGCAAGTCTTGCCTCTCTTCCAACTTCTTTAATCGAAAGAGCAAAAGAAATTTTAAATGTTTATGAAACCAAAGATACGAAACATGAAACTTATACCCAAACCTTTCTACCTCTAGAGTTCCCAGAAGAACACCAAGAGAAGGATAGTTTACTAGAAGAAAAAATAAAAAATGTCGATCCTTTGAAAATGACACCTCTAGATGCCCTCAATTTTCTTTATGAATTAAAGCAAAATATCGAAGAAAAAAAGTAATATTTAAGAAAATTGTAGTATAATAAAAAAAGAGGTGGCATAGGATGAGAGCAAATTTAAGTTTGGTTTTGGATGAAAAAGGAGAAATTCGGTACGATTTATTTGAAAATTTCCCCCTAGAAGAAATTGACAGATATACAGTAACGAAAAAAAATAGTCAAGAAATCCGCGAAGATTTTCAAGAAGAACTCCGTTCCTATCAAAATTTGCAAAAATCCTATCGTGCTCTTTCCAAAAGAAAAAATAAAGGACGTATCGTTATAACGTATCTTGACGAAAATCAAAGAATTCACACCCTAAAAGTCTTATATCAAGATCAAAAAGAAAAATTGAATGTCGAACAAACTCTAAAAGAAATTATAAAAACTTTAAAAGAAGAAGAAAACCCCAATTTAACGATTCAACTAATTATGGAAAATAAATTTTTATATAGTGAGTTTGCAAGAAAAAAAATAAAAAGAGCTCAAGAACAGGGAAAATATGGAGTAAGAAAAAGCCGAAATGCCAATATTTCTCTTACGAATACGATTGTAAAGAATTCGCTCCAAAGCATCTTGCATCAAAACCCTGAAAGAGCTTATTTTTATATTCGAAAACTCGACCGTTATTTAGAAATTCGAAAAGAAAACAAGAAAAAAGAAGACTCTATCCCCAAAACAGAAACATCTATTTCAGAAGATCTTCCAGAAATACAATCAAAAATTAAAGATTTAAAAGTAGAACAAATCAGTTTAGAAAATTATTTTGTAAAAAGAAAATCTCTTCCGCAAAATGAAATAGCACAGGCCATAATAAGAGAATATCAAGAAAGTAAAGAACCTTTTCGAATGGCTGATTTTGCTTTAGAATATGAAGAAAGATTACACCAAGGAAGAGAAGGGAGAGTTTTAAAAAAATGAAAGAATTAGAAGAATATCTGCACTATCTAAACTATGAAAGAAACTATACAGAAGAAACCCTTCGGAATTATGAAAGCGATATTTTACAATTTTTTGAATTCTGTAAGAAAGAAGCCATTGAATTTAAGAAAATCGATTATAATTTAACAAGAAATTATCTAAGATTTTTAAAAGAGGAAAAGTCTGAAAAAGCAACGAGTGTTTCCAGAAAAATCAGTAGTTTACGTGGATTTTATCAATTTCTTATGAGAAATAAAGAAGTCGACAACAATTATTTTAAAATGTTAACTCTTCCTAAAAAAGAAAAAAAACTTCCTCGTTTTTTTGAATATGGAGAGCTAGAAGAATTATTTGCATCTCCTGATATCACAACTCCTCTAGGTCAAAGAGATTCGCTCATTTTAGAAATGCTTTATGCAACAGGAGTCCGGGTAAGTGAACTGGTAAATATGAAAATTTCCAATATCGATTTAAAAAATCAAAAAATTAAAGTGCTGGGAAAAGGTCAAAAAGAAAGATATGTTTATTTTGAAGATGTGTGCCTAGAAAGTTTAGAAAGATATTTAAAAGATGGAAGATGTGATTTACAAAAAGAAGAAAACGATATTTTATTTTTAAATAATCAGGGGAAACCTTTAACAACAAGAGGAGTTCGGTATATTTTAGAAAAATTGATTCAAAAAACTTCTGTCCATAAAAAGATATCTCCTCATATGTTGAGACATTCTTTTGCAACGCACCTTTTAAATGAAGGTTGTGACTTATTGAGTGTTCAGGAATTGCTCGGACATGAAAGTTTGAAAGCAACGAGTATTTATACCCATATTACAAGTGATCGCATCAAAGATGTTTATAGAAAAGCTCACCCGCACGCTAAAATTTAACAGAAGGAGGGATTTTGATTGAGTTATTTTGAATTATTATCTTCTGCGAAGAATTATTCTAAAGATATTTTTTTACAGTATCAAATTTTAGAACAACTTCATCTTTATGGACATAAAGAGAGTAAGGAGTATCAAGAAGAGTTAAAAACCTTAAAAGAACATATAGAATTAGAGCACATGTTTTACAATTTTTTAGAAGAAGGAGCTCTTCAATTTATATATCAACAAATCACACAAAAAGAACAAATTCCTTATACGATTGATCCCATCGATTTATTAGTAGAAGAGTTAGAAAAAAAAGATTTAGTTTTATATCGAATCCTAGTGAGTACACTCTTTGAAAATATCCACAGAAACTCTAGTAAAAAAAGAATCATAGAAAGAAAACAAATAGGATTTATTCCATTATTTCCAGAAAATGTCGATGAACATTTTATGCGAGAAGAAAAAATTAGTGCTGTTTTTAATATGGTTTCAATGTATCAAATTATACAAAATCCTGTTTATAATAAAGAATCCATTTCTTCTTTCTTATATTATTCTTCTTTTATTAATCCCTACATTGAAAATTATTTCTTAAAGAAAGATTTTACTTTAACAGAAGTTTTTTTTCCACTAATCGATGCAGTAATCGATAGCTATCAAGAAGAAGATGTCAATGCCGTAGAACAATATTATCAAGAACTCTTTGTAAATGTATTAACCAAGCTTCTATCTACCCCAAAAGAAGAATGGGCACTAAAAGAAAATCAAGTAGATTTTCACCTTCTTTTGGATTTGTTAATTTCTCTTTTTGAAAGTTACCCAACTTCTCTTGCCGAAAAATATTATACAGTGATAACTAGAAGAGCTGAAAAGTATCCAGAAATGGCAGAATATTTATTTGGAAAAATTGAACCGATCATCGAAAAGAAGAAGCAAAAAGAATACGCCAAACGGTAATTGTTAGAAATTGTAAAGGATGTTTAAAAAGTGTCAAATTGTGTAAAATATTTGCACTTTTTTTGCTTTTCCTTGTTTTTTATTTCTTCTTTGTTATATACTATTAATGCCGGTTTGGTAATAAGGAAGGAGATAAAAATGAAATATGTATATTCCTTTTCTGAAGGAAACAAAGATATGCGTAATCTCTTAGGGGGAAAAGGAGCAAACTTAGCAGAAATGACAAGTATTGGACTTCCTGTTCCTAGAGGGTTTACGGTTACAACAGAAGCATGTACAAAATATTATGAAGATGGTGGAAAGATTAATGATGATATCATTCAAGAAATCCATGAAAAATTAGAAGAATTAGAAAAAATTACAGGAAAGACTTTTGGAGATGATAAAAATCCATTATTGGTAAGTGTCAGAAGTGGTGCCAGAGCTTCTATGCCAGGAATGATGGATACGGTATTAAATCTTGGAATGAATGATGCCGTTGCAAAAGGTTTTGCCGAAGTTACCAAGAATCCACGTTTTGTATACGACTCTTATCGTCGGTTTATTCAAATGTTTGCCGATGTCGTTATGGGATTTCCAAAATCTAGTTTCGAAAGACTTTTCGATAAAATAAAAGAAGAAAAAGGGGTAGAGTACGACACGGAACTTTCTGCAGAAGATTTACAAGAAGTTGTTGGAATCTATAAAGAAGAATATAAGAAGCATGCAGGAGAAGAGTTCCCACAAGATGCTAGAGTTCAATTAATCGAAGCAGTAAAAGCAGTATTTAGAAGTTGGAACAACGATCGTGCCATTACTTACCGAAGATTAAACGATATTCCATCGAGTTGGGGAACCGCTGTAAATGTACAAGAAATGGTTTATGGAAACCGAGGAGATACGAGTGGAACAGGTGTTGCATTTACAAGAAACCCAGCAACAGGTGAAAAGAAACTTTACGGAGAGTATTTAATGAATGCGCAAGGAGAAGACGTTGTTGCAGGAATTCGTACGCCTCAATCCATCGATACTTTAAAAGAAGTAATGCCAGATTGCTACAATGAATTTGTTCGTATTTGTGAAATTCTAGAAAATCATTATAAAGATATGCAAGATATGGAGTTTACGATTGAAGATGGACATTTATTTATGCTTCAAACCAGAAATGGAAAAAGAACGGCTCAAGCAGCACTTAAAATTGCAGTTGATTTAGTTGACGAAGGAATGATTTCGAAAGAAGAAGCTCTTCTTAAAGTAGAACCAAAACAACTTGATCAATTACTTCACCCTATGTTTGATAACGAAGCTTTAAAAGCTGCTACTCCAATTGCCAAAGGACTTGCTGCATCTCCTGGTGCTGCAACTGGAAAGATTTACTTTACAGCAGAAGATGTTTTGGAAGCAAGTAAAAAGGGAGAAAAAGATTTATTGTTAGTTCGTTTGGAAACTTCTCCAGAAGATATCGAAGGAATGAATATTGCTCATGGTATCTTAACCATTCGTGGAGGAATGACTTCGCATGGAGCAGTAGTTGCTCGTGGTATGGGTACTTGCTGTG
>CANQHK010000021.1 GCA_947623645.1 uncultured Bacilli bacterium | reverse complement strand
TATAAAATTTGAAAATGAGATGTTTAAAAAATATGGTGATGATGTAAAAAATAAACCTTTAGCTGATAAACTAAAACTATTATTTGATGACATAAGTGATAAAAATTTTAATGCAAGTGATTTTATTTCCTATATTACAAGTATAAAACATGAATTGTTTACGGAAGATGAGTTATATTGGAATTTAAAAATCAATTATCTAGGAAGAAATAAAGAAGATAATCAATATCCAGTAGTATTGTTTTCTGTGAATACAAATGATATTCAAAATGTAGAACAGGATACTGTTCAATATTTATATGATACTTTTGACAAAAAAATAACGAAAATGCAAAAAGAAGAAATAGAAAAAATGTTTAATGAAGGCAAATTATTTTTTATTGATGGACAGTTGAAAATACCAAATATTCCTCTTTCACAAAATCATAAACAAAAATAAGTAAGTGGTTATATAGAATATTCATCATCTAAAAACGAAAGAATGATTTACACAGTATAAACAAATGATCCCGGTTGAAAATGTAGAATAACTTCATCGTAAGATGGGGTTTTCTTTTGCTTTATAGATGGGGTAATGCCAATGAAAATAAAAACAGATTATTTATATCCTATAAAAGATGAATATTTTGACGTCATAAATAATCAAAATTTATTGTAAAACTTTTTCTCCTTCGTTATAATAAATATAAAAGGAGGAGAAGAGAATGTATGCTGAAGTCTTAGTAGAACTTACGAATAAAAATGTTGATAAAACCTTTACTTATCATGTTCCTGATTCTTATCAATCAAAGATTCAAAAGGGAATTCGAGTAGAAGTTCCTTTTCAAAAAAGAACTTTAGAAGGTTTTGTTCTAAATCTTCATAAAAATCCTCCAGAATATGATACCAAAGATATTTTAAGAATTATTGATGAAGAAGTCATCTTAACAGAAGAATTATTCGATTTAGGAAAATATTTAAAGAAAATGACCCTTGCCTCTTTAATCTCCTGTTATCAAGCCATGCTTCCAAAAGCCTTAAAAGCCAAAAAAGGGGTAGAAATTCATAAAAAATATGAAAGCTATATTAAATTAGAAGATAAAAATTATATTCCAACCAATGAAAAACAACAAGAAATTCTCGATTTATTAAAAAAAGGAATCGTTCCTAAAAAAAGGATTCAAGAAATATCGGATTCCTCTATGAAAACACTTCTAAAGAAAAACGTTCTTTCGATAGTAATGGAAGAAGTATATCGAGGAATGAGAAATCAACAAGAAAAAAAAGAAGTATCTTTAACGATAGAACAGAAACGTGTTATAGAAGAAATTGAAAAGAGTCCTTCTTTAGTTCATCTTTTACATGGTGTAACCGGAAGTGGTAAAACAGAAGTTTATATTGCTTTAATCGAAAAAATGATCAAGAATCATCAACAAGTAATTGTCTTAGTTCCAGAAATATCTTTAACCGAACAAATTACGAGTCGTTTCTTGGAAAGATTCGATCGAATTGCAGTATTACATTCAAGATTAAGTGATGGAGAAAAATATGATGAATATCGTCGTATAAAAAAAGGTGAAGTAGATATTGTAATTGGACCTAGAAGTGCTGTCTTTGCTCCTCTTAAAAACATTGGTATGATTATTTTAGATGAAGAACAAAGTACAAGTTTTAAGCAAGACCATGCTCCGCGTTATAAAGCAATAGATGTTGCTATTTGGAGAATGCAAAGACATCATGGAAAAGTTTTACTAGGAAGTGCCACTCCATCTTTGGAAGTATATGCTCGATGTTTAAAAAAAGTCTATGGTCTTTCAACCTTATCCAAAAGGGTCAACCAAAAAGCTTTACCCCAAGTTTTAACCGTCGATATGAATCAAGAAATAAAACATGGAAATAGTATTTTTTCAAGCATTTTATTAGAAAAAATTACGCAACATCTAGAAATCAATAATCAAGTGTTACTCCTTTTAAATAGGAGAGGATATTCTTCTTTTTTATCTTGTAAAAATTGTGGACACGTAATCAAATGCCCGAACTGTGACATTACCTTAACGTACCATAAATCTTCCAATACTCTTCGTTGCCATTACTGTGGATATGGAACCAATTTACCAAAAGTGTGTCCAGAATGTCGGGAAGAATCTTTACAAATGTTTGGAACCGGAACGGAAAAAATTGAAGAAAAATTAGCAAGCCTTTTTCCAAATGCCAAAATCCTTCGAATGGACTTAGATACAACTTCCAAAAAAGGAATGCATGAAAAAATGATTCGTTCTTTCAAAAATCATGAGTACGATATTCTATTAGGAACACAGATTGTTGCAAAAGGCTTAGATTTTCCTCTCGTTACTTTAGTTGGAGTCATTAATGCCGATACAAGTTTAAATATTCCAGATTTTAGAAGCAGTGAAGATACTTTTCAATTATTAAGTCAAGTAGCAGGTAGAAGTGGAAGAGGAAGTCAAAGTGGTGAAGTCGTCATTCAAACTTTTAATCCCGATCACTATGCTATTTTGTATGCCAAAAATCATGACTATTTAGGATTTTTTAAACAAGAAATGATATTTCGGAAAAAATTAGGCTATCCTCCTTATTATTATTTGACAACTGTACTAATAAAAGGACAAGATTTTAAAGAAACACAGAAAGCCGCCTACCAAGTGGGGAATTTCTTAAAAGAAAAATTAACTTCCTCCATTGTTCTTGGACCCGTCAATGCTGCTGTTTCCAAAATTCAAAATACCTATCGTTTTCAAATCTTAATTAAATATAAAAAAGAAGATTTGCTCTATAAAACACTTCTATATTTAGAAAATCACTACAAAGGTCAGAGTAAAATTCAATTGGATATCGATTTTAACCCCAATCATTTTTAGTTAATTTGCTTTTTCTTTTGAAGAAGTCGATTGAATAGAATTCCCATAAATATCATATAAGCAAGTAAACTAGAACCACCATAACTAATAAAAGGAAGGGTAATTCCTGTAATCGGTAAAAGTCCAATGGTCATAGACATATTTTGAAATTGTTGATAGAAAAACATCGAAACACCTCCAATGATAACATACTTATAAAAGGTGTTTTTTTCCTTTTGAGCAAGAGAAAGTAAAGAAAAATCAAAGAAAAGAAGTAAAAGAATGAAAAATAAACTTCCCAAAAGCCCAAAATTAGAAGCAAAAACAGAAAAAATAAAATCTGTTCCAGACTCCGGAAAATAAAGAGGAGTATGGTTGTAACCATGTCCTAAAATTCCACTACTACCGATCGCTGTTAAAGAATTTTCTAACTGTAAACCTTCTCCTTTTTTCCAATCGAGAATCCGATCCATTCGATAAAATAAATCGGTTCCTAAAATATCGACGAAAGTGTCTTGTTGAAAAAAATAAAAGTACAAAAAAGGAATCAAAAGAATCCCGAAAATTGCACCACCAAGGAAAAACCATCTTCTTCGAAGAGGTGAAACGAGTAAAATTCCAATCGTAATCAATAAATAAATAATAACAGCACCAGTATCTGGTTCTAAAAAAGTTAAAAGAGAGGGAATCATAACGAATATCAAAATTTTACAAAGGAAAAAAAATTCTTCTTTCATCGAAACTTCTTGATGATTCTTATAAAAGTTATGAACTTCTAAAGAAAGAAATAAAATCAAAATAATTTTCATAAATTCACTTGGTTGAAAAGAACCAATTCCAGGAATCATAAACCAACATTTACTACCATTGATATCTTTCCCTAAAAAAAGTAAAAGGAAAAGCAGGAGGTTTCCAACAAAATAACTAATTTTTATAGAATGATCAATGAAGTTTTTCGGCATCTTTATAAGGAGAAAGATAAGAAGAAATCCAATTCCATAAAAAAGTGCTTGTTTCAAAGCCAAGTTTCCCAAATAACTAGGTAAATAAGTCATAGCTGAATAAATTGTCGTGCAACTGATTATCATAAAAAGGAAAAGAGCAATAAGAATGGAATAAGGAATATTATATTTTTTATAACTTTTCATAAACACCACCATTTTTAATATGGCAAGAATAGGCATTTTTATGAACCTATCTCATAAAATATTATAGAAAGTGGTGTGAAAATGAAAGAATTACCAAAAATTTATAAAAATAAAGTAGAAAAAGATACAAATTTAAAAACTTATTATTCAAGTGATGGGAATGAAAAACAAGAAAAAGTGATCATATCTCCAAAAAGAGGAGGAATCGAAGAAACGTTAGAAGAAATTTTTAAAAGCAAAGCATATACTTATACAAAAAAAGTTATGATTACAGTCAATGGAAAAACGTATCCAACAAGATTTATTAGTAGAAATCAAAACAAAATTTTAACAATTGATAATGAAATTATCGAAGTATCACAAATAGAAGCAATCGATATAATCGATAGATAAAATGCTACAAAATGTAAAGTAGGACAAAAGTCTTACTTTTTTTTGACAGAATTGATGGTTGTTTAAATTAATAACATTCGATTTAAGTAATTTTGATACCGCCAATGTTGCAGATTGGGCTTAAAAGAATAAACTCATAAATTATAAACAAAAAGAAACTGAAAAGTAAAAATGCCTCTTCAGTTTCTTTTTTATAGATTTGCAACAAATACATCACTTAAACAGCTAAGAGCCCCAACACAATCCAAATTGATTGTGAAGTAGGAATCCGTTGCAACATATGGACTAGTAGACGTTGGATTTTCTGTATTTGGAATTAGAATTCTACAAGTTGCACAACAACCATCTAAAGATTCTACTCGGAAAATATCACTTACACCAGTTGTACCGTTTGCTGTATATGGAAGACTCCATGCTTCTCCATCGAAACACCGAAAGAATCGAACCGGTCTTGTATTAAAACATACAAGAGAAGGTGTAGGTCCTAAAAATGGTTTATCGCATCCATTATTGATTAATTCACATTCATTCGTACAATTCTGTAAACGAATGATTACTTCCAAAATATCAGCTAAGCAATTGCAATTTTCATTTGGTTTATTCTGTTCACACATAATTCCACCTCCTTTAAACATTATCTACGATAGTATCAGGTAAACATTGTAAAACACATACACATTCTAAGTTAATCGTTACATATTGATTGGTTGAAACATAGGTTCTTGTTGTTGTAGTATCAGGGTTTGGAGCAAGAACAAGAAGTGTTACACAGCAATCACAAACCTTTTCCACACGAAAAATAGAACTCTCTCCTGTTGTTCCATTTAAAGTATAAGGAACAGAATATAAGCTTCCATCTTTACTATAGAATGTTACGGGTCTTGTATTGTAAACATCACTGACTGTAAAGTTTCCTAAAAATGGTCTAGAACAAGTTTCATCCAACGATTCACATAGATTTGCATTTCTTTGTAAAACATCGATAACTCTTAAAATATTATTAAAACAGCAATCTTTTTCCATTATAATCCCCCTTTATCTTGTGTTCTAGTATAGTGTATTCAGCATTTATCTTTTGGTGCTCGGCACTTACCTAGAAGAATTTTATACTTTTGTAAGGAATAAAATAAGGTAGTAGCTCTCTATTTGAGATAGAAAAAAGAAAATAAATCCTATAAAATATAGAAAGAAAAGCCTTATAAATCAAGGGATTTCTCAAATCCGACAGAAAAAACTTGCATTTTACAAAGAATTGTGGTATAATAATACTCGTTTTGAAAGAGGGGGACTATGAAAACATATAAAAAGTATGCTTTCAGAGGAATCAACATCATGTGTCTTGTACTTACAATTGTAAGTTTTATGGGACTTAGAGAAAGTATACAAGAAGAACGAAAGCTTCAAAACAAAAAAGGTTATGCAGTTTTTGTATCGAGCGCTGTACTTCCATCAACACCAAGAATTATCAAAGTACCAAAAGCAACCGTCAAGAAACCGGTTGTAAAGCCAGTAACAAAAGATACATCGAACGAAGTAGTACAAGCAACTTATACAGGAAACATCAGTTATTATGCATCCGATTGTCGTGGATGTAACGGAAAAACTGCAACCGGATATAACATCGAAGAAAATATTTACTACTATGATAAAACCTATGGAACTCTTCATATTGTAGCAGCAGATAGTAAACTTCCATTTGGTACGGTTCTTCGTATTCAAAGTGGAACAAAAGTTATGCATGCCATTGTTTTAGACCGAGGAGGAGCCATTGGTTTTGGTAGAAAATATTTACTAGACGTAGTGTGTGAAAGTGAACAACAAGCTTATCAGTTAGGAGTTATCAAAAACGCAACAGTAGAAGTATTACGAATAGGATATTAAGGAGGAGTAAAAAATGTTTGAAGAAATGGACTTAAGAAAACAAGAACCAGGAGAAAGTAAAAGAGATTACGTAAATTATTTAGTTTACCAATTAGAAGGAAAAATGCCTTTCGTTTATAACGCTAGAAAAGAAAACGAAACAGACGAAGAATATGAGAAATCGAAAGCAGAACAAATTTATGCATATAAAGCTCATTTATTAGATTTAGCTTATGAATATGCTGAAAATCAAGAAAACCAAAAAGAAGATACAAGCACTTTAGAAGAAAACGAAGAAGTAAAAAATGAGGAAGAACAAAATGATTCTAATTTAGAAGAAATCGAAGAAATTTCCATGGATGAATTAGATGAAATAGTTGTAAAACCAACGATTTTCACAAAAATCAAAAGATTCTTTCGCTATTTTTCCGATTTCGATTTAGATGATCCAGAAGTAAAGGAAACTTTTGAAGGAACAGAATCAACAGAAGTTTCCAATGACGAACAAGAAAGTCAAGCAGAAACAGAGGAAGAAGAAGTAGTAGAAGTAGAAGAAGCAGAAAAACCAGAAACAAAAATTAGCTTTTTTGGAAGAATCAAAGGATTGATTCAAAATAAATTCCAAAAGGAAAAAGAAGAAACAGAAGAAAAGGAAGAAACAGAAGAATTGCAGGAAGAAGAATTAAAATTAGAAAATTCTGAAAAAATAATTGCTAATGAAGAAAAAACAGCTCAAGAAGTATTAAAAGAAGAAATTGCTAAGATTGAACTTGATGATACTCAAGAACAAGACAAAAAAGAAACGTATTCGAATGTAAATAATTTAAAAAATAAAGTAGGAGAACAAGAAATGGAAAATACGAAATCAGTTGAAAAATTACAAGAACAAGAAGCAATTAAAAGAGAAGTAGAAAACTTTAAAAAGGCTACAGGAAAAAAAGAAAAAATAGCAGCAGAAGAACTAATTTTTGAAGAACCTCCAAAAAGAGAAGAAAAAACAATTTCTGAAGAACTAATTTTTGAAGAACGCCCAAAAAAAGCAGAAAAACCAATTTTTATAGAATTTTTGGAAGAACCTCCAAAAAGAGAAGAAAAAACAATTTCTGAAGAACTAATTTTTGAAGAACCACCAAAAAGAGAAGAAACACCAAAAATCGAAGAAACAACAACTGTTAAACAACCTTCTCCTGTCCCAACGACTAAAGAGCCATCTCTTGTAGAAGAAAGATTATCAAAAGCAGAACAAGAATTAAAAGAAATGAAACAACAACTTGAATTTGTATTAGGTCTTCCAGGTGTTGATAGAATTATTGCTAGACAACAACAAATTAGAGGACAATTAGAAGAAGACGATGAAACAATTTATAATCAAACCGCAAAAATGAATGCAACAAAACTTGTTCAAGAACAAATGATTCCAGCATCATACAAAACAACTAGCGAGTTCATTGCAAGTCAATATAATAATTTTAAATCTTCTGATGTAGAAACAAGAGATGATTATATTGCAGGAGTTGACTATTATACTCGATTCTTCTATGATCCATCAATCTCAACAATGATTGATAAATTAGAAAAAGATTATGACAAAAAACAAAAACGCCTAAAAAAATAAAAACTTGATAAAATTTTCATAAAATAAAAGAAAGATGGATATACTGTTAATAGAAAATCCATCTTTTTTTCTTGACAAATAAGGAATATGGTGGTATTCTTGATTACGAAAACAAGAGAAGAGAAGCAGTAATAAGCATCTTTTTAAAAGAGAGTTAGGGAGGGTGGAAACCTAATAAAAAGACTTATGAAGAACATCTCGGATGTGCCTAAAGAAATGAAAAAAGTAGACTAGGTCGGAAGTTTTTCCGTTATCAAAAGGAAGAGATTACAAAGAGTTTCTTTGTAATAATTTGGGTGGTACCGCGGACTCGCCAAGAATTCGTCCCAATAGGGATAAGTTCTTGGCTTTTTGTTTGGAGGAATAAAAAATGATTGAAAAAGAATATTTAAAGAAATTAGCAGGAAAGTTAATGTTTGACATGAATGATGAAGAGTATGAAACATTACAAAAAGAGTTTGATGTAATTTTAAAAAATATGGATCGTATTGCCCAGATTCCAGACTTAAAAAATGTCACACCGATGACGTTTCCCTATGTTCATGAAACTGCAAAATTAAGAGAAGATAAAGTAGAGGAAGATGTTGTTTTAAGTGTAGGGAATGTCTTAAAAAATAGTAAACACAACGTTCATGATCAAGTGAAATTACCAAAGGTGGTGGAATAATGAAGACAATAAAAAGTTATCGAAAAGAATTAGATGATGGAAAAGTAACTTCGGAGGAATTATTCCAAGAAGCAAGAAAGAAAATTCTCGAAAATAAAGAAATCAATGCCTATGTAACGGTTTTAGAAGAAAAAGAAGAACAAGAAGGAAACTCCATTTTAAAGGGAATTCCTTATGGTTTAAAAGATAATTTTTCAACAAAAGGAATCTTAACAACAGCAAGCTCTAACATTTTAAAAGATTATGTTCCTGTATATGATGCGACCGTTTATAAAAAATTAAAAGCAAGTGGAGCTGTTTTACTTGGGAAAACGACGATGGATGAACTTGCTATGGGAGGAACCGGAACCACTGGACACACCGGAGTTGTACGAAATCCTTTGGATCCATCTCGTTTAATTGGAGGGAGCAGTGCCGGAAGTTGTGCATCCGTTGTTGCAGGAATTACGCCTTTTGCAATTGGAAGTGATACAGGAGATTCTGTTCGAAAACCAGCAAGTTACGGAGGAGTCGTTGGATTTAAACCTACCTATGGAAGAATTTCTCGTTATGGTCTTTTTGCTTTTGCATCCTCCATGGATCACGTTGCATACTTCACGAACACGACAGAAGACGCAGCAATTTTAACGGATATTCTAAAAGGGCCAGATAAAATGGATATGACGACTCTGGAAGACGATGGTAAAAAATATACCGAAACACTTGAAAATGACGTAACAGGAAGAAAACTCTTCTATTTTAAAGACGTAACCAATCCAAGTTACTATCAAGATAAAAAAGACCCAATTTTAACAGAAACATTAACAAAATTTCATGAAACCATCGAAAAAATTAAAACCCTTGGAATTGAAGTAGAAGAAGTCGATTTTGATAAAAATTTATTGACGGCTATCTATCCTGCCTATATGACCATCTCTTGTGCAGAAGCAACGTCGAACAATGCCAACTTAACAGGAATTCAGTTCGGACCTCGAGGAGAAGGGGATACTCCAGATGAAATCATGATGGATGCCAGAACCAAAGGATTTTCGGAACTCATCAAAAGAAGATTTATCTTAGGAAGTTATATTTTACAAAAAGAAAACCAAGAAAAATTATTCCTAAATGCCGGAAGAGTAAGACGTCTCATTGTCGATAAAATGACGGAACTTTTTCAAACGTACGATGGTTTAATTATGCCAGCAAGTGGAGGAATTGCACCCCATTTTGAAGATGCAAGCGATGCTTTATCCGATGCTTACTTAATTTTAGAAAACCATATGGCAATTGGAAACTTTGGAGGATTCCCATCGATTACCATTCCAAGTGGAATCGTTCATCAAATGCCTGTTGCGATTAATATTACAGGAAGAGTTTTAGAAGATGATGTCGTTTTAAATATCGCTCATCAAATTGAAAAGAAACTAAACTTTCAAAAAATAAAGGAGGAAGCACGATGCGAAAAGTAGTAATTGGACTGGAAGTTCACTGTGAAGTTATGACCCACTCGAAAAACTTTTCTGCAAGTCCCAACGAATATACAATGACTCCCAACATCCATGTATCTCCCGTTGATTTAGGGCTTCCTGGAATTTTACCGGTTGCAAATAAAGAAGCAGTAAGAAAAGCTTTAAAAACAGCAATGGCTCTTCACTGTGAAAACCCCGATGAAGTAATCTTCGATCGCAAAAACTATTTCTATCCCGATCTTCCGAAAGGTTACCAAATTACGCAAGTAACGAAACCTTGTGGTGTAAGAGGATACTTAGATTTTTATGTAGAAGACAAAGTCAAAAGAGTAGAAATCCATCAACTTCACTTAGAAGAAGATACAGCTTCACTAGAACACTACAATAATTTTTCTTTAATCGACTACAATCGAAGTGGAATTCCTTTAATGGAAATTGTAACAGAGCCTTGTATCGAATCCAGTGATGAAGCAGTAGCGTTCCTAGAAACTTTAAGAAGTGTGTTCTTATATTTGGAAGTTAGTGAAGCAGCAAGTGATAAAGGACAAATGCGATGCGATGTAAACATTTCTTTAAAGGAAGAAGGAGAAACCAAGCTCGGAACCAAAGTAGAAATGAAAAATATTAATTCTTTTTCCAATGTTCACGATGCCATCGAATATGAAATAAAACGTCAAAATGAAGTGTTGGACCATGGAGAAAAAGTAGTTCAAGAAACAAGAAGATTTGATGATACAACAGGAAAGACGTTCTCCATGCGAGAAAAAGTCGACGCTATTGACTACAAATATTTTGTGGAACCCAATATTCCTCCAGTAAAAATAACCAAAGAATTTTTAGAAGAAATTCGACAAGAAATCCCACCCCTTGCTTTTTCTCGAATGAATAAATACATGGAAGAATATGGTTTAAGTAGATATGATGCAACCATCTTAGTAAAAGAAAAAAAGATTTCTGATTATTTTGAAGAAGTAATTAAAAACGGTGCATCTTATAAATCTGCAAGTAGCTGGGTAATTTCTTTAGTTTTAGCATCTCTTAATAAATTAGAAATTTCTTTAGAAGAATTTTTCTTAACTCCAAAAATGTTAGCAGATGTAATAAATCTTGTCGATAACAATAAATTATCGATGGACCATGGCAAGAAAATTATTTATCAAGCCATCAAAGAAAAAAGAAATCCAATCGAAATTATCGAAGAAAATCACTTAGAAAAAATTGAAGATCAAAATGTTATTTTAAACTATGCCCAAGAAGCAATCGAAGAAAATCCAGAACAGGTAAGGCAATACGTAGAAGAAGGAAAAGATTATATTGCCAATTTCTTTGTTGGAAAAGTAATGCAGAAATCCCGTCGCCAAGCAGATCCGAAGATTGCTTTAGAAATGATTAAACAAGAATTAGAAAAGAGGAAAAACAGATGAAAAAAAATCAATATCGAAGTGAAATGTGTGGAAAACTAACGGAAGACATGATTGGAAAAAAGGTAACGGTCTCCGGTTGGGTAGAAAATATACGAGATCATGGGGGAGTTATTTTTGTCGATGTAAGGGACATTGAAGGAACTCTTCAAACCGTAAGTAATGATGAACATCTCTTTGATCATTTAACAAGAGAAAGTGTCGTAACGATGATGGGAACCATTCGAAAAAGAGATGAAGAAACCATCAATGAAAAAATCCCAACAGGAACAATTGAACTTTTAGTAGAAAGTATGAATGTTTTAAGTAAAGCAAAAAATGAACTTCCTTTTGAAGTCATTACCAGTAGAAATGTTTCTGAAGATGTTCGCCTTCGTTATCGTTATCTTGATTTAAGAAACCAAAAAGTAAAAGAGAATATTTTATTTCGGGAAGAAATCATCGATTTTTTAAGAAGTAAAATGAAACAATTAGGATTTCATGAAATTCAAACGCCAATTCTTTCAGCTTCTTCTCCCGAAGGAGCCAGAGAATTTATTGTCCCTAGTAGAAAATATCACGGTAAATTTTATGTTTTACCACAAGCTCCTCAAATTTTTAAACAACTTTTAATGGTTGGAGGAATGGATAAATATTTTCAAATTGCCCCTTGTTTCCGGGATGAAGATGCAAGAAGCGATCGTCTTTACGGAGAATTTTACCAATTGGATTTTGAAATGTCTTTTGCGGAAGAAGAAGATATTTTAGAAATTGGAGAAGAAATCTTTTACGAAACTTTTAAAAATTATGGTTGTAAAACAATCAAAGAAAGTCCTTTCCCAAGAATTTCTTACTGGGACTCTATGCAAAAATATGGAACAGATAAACCTGATCTAAGAAACCCATTAATCATTCAAGATATTACGAAACTTTTAGAAAACACTACGTTTAAACCATTTGTTGATTCGACGATTGAAGGAATTGTTGTCGATGAAATCGGAAGTAATTCCAACTCTTGGTTCAATGAAATTGTCGATTATGCAACTTCAATTGGAATGCCAGGAATTGGCTATATAACGTTGATGGAAGATGGAACTTTAAAAGGACCAATCGATAAATTTTTAAGCGAAGAAGAAAGAAAATCTTTAATCGAAGAATTATCGATGAAAGTAAATTCCGTTTTATTCTTTATTGCAGACAGAAATAAGAAAAAAGCTTTGTCCTATGCTGGACTTATGCGGGATGCGATAGGAAAAAAGGCCGGACTAATCGATGAAAGTCAGTATGCATTTTGTATTATTCACGATTTTCCAATGTATGAATATGATGAAGAACAAGAAAAATATGATTTTACACACAATCCATTTTCCATGCCAAAGGATGGAATCAAAG
>CANQHK010000020.1 GCA_947623645.1 uncultured Bacilli bacterium | reverse complement strand
TAAATTAATTTTTTTGTTAGGACATTTTGTTTTGTAAATCAATTCAAAAAAGCGGACATTTTGTTTTAAAAGTCACATTCTTGTCAAGAATACTTTCTATCTTTCACTTATTTCCAAGATTATTAATTCCAAAAAAAGTAATTGCTACCATAACTAGTAACAAAACAATCCAAAAAATAGGATTTGATGAATTATTTTCTACAAGATTAGATAATTCATGAAAGATATTTTCAAACTCTTCAGCAATACTAATAATCATTTTAACTCCTCCAACATCACTTTTACTTTTTGAACATCTAAACTCGCTTTTCCAACTAAAAAACCATCAACATTAGAAATTTTAGATAAATGCCCAATATTTTTTTCATCAACACTTCCGCCATATAAAACCGGAAAGTTTTTTTGATAGTTTTCTTGAACAAAATTTTTAATCCAAGCAACTGACTTTTCAATTTCTTCGTTTTCCAAAACAACTCCCGTTCCAATAGAATAAATTGGTTCATAAGCAATGATAAGATTTTGAACAGAAGAATCAATAGCGGAAGAAAGTTGACGTTTTAAAGTTTCTTCAAAGAATCGTCGATCCTCATCTCCAACACATAAAACGGGAATAATTCCTACTTCTTGTAATCTCTGAATTTTTTCATGAATTTCTTCTTCACAATCTTTCTTTCTTCTTTCAGAATGTCCTACTAGAGAGTATTTTACCTGAAGTTCTTTTAACTGCTTCGCACCAATTTCTCCAGTATGAGCTCCCAAATCAAAAGAACTAACATCTTGAGACGCAACCAGGTAACTTTGTTCCATAAAACATGGAAGATAAACAAAACTAGGAAATACAGCAACTTCTAGAAAATCCCACGATAATTTTTCAAAATCTCTTTTATATGCGCCAATTTCTTCGAAAGTTAAATGCATCTTATGATTTAAAAATAAATATTTCATAATCTACTTCTATTTCTTCTCCTTCTTAATTTTATCCACAATTTTTTGAATCCCTGGATATTTACTTTTTTTATTTTTTAAAGCAAATTGATAGACATGTAAAATAGATTCTGCATAAAACTTAGAAGAATACATTTCTGAATTAATTCTTGCTTGATGCCCCATTGCTTTTCTTTTTTCTGGATTTTCTCTTAAGTTCGTAATCGCATTTCTCAACTCTTTTTTGGTTCGAAATAATTTCCCATTCAAATCATCAATAATTACATTTCGAAAACTCTCATCATCAATAGCAATCGGTGGCACTCCAGATGCCATTGCTTCTACTACCGTCAATCCTTGTGTTTCCGTTTTACTAGCTGTTAAAAACAAATCAGCGATTTTATAATAAATAGGAACTTGATCATAAGCAACTTTTCCCGTTAAAATAATATTATTTTCCATTTTATATTTCTTAATAAGATTTTGATAATCCGCAAAGTCTGGTCCATCTCCCACAATAAAGAACTTTAAATGTTCTTTTTGCTTATCTCTTTTAATAACGTCTCTTACGGCATCAATTAAATAAACAATATTCTTTTCTTCCGCAAGTCTTCCCACATAAAGAAGAATAAAATCATCTTTTTGAATAGAAAGTTTCTGTTTTAGTTTTTCTACTTCTTTAAAAGAAACATTTTCATCAAAAAACCGTTCTATTTCAATTCCCGTTGGTACAATATGGATATTTCGATCAACTTTATATTTTTCTTTAAACAAATTATACGTTTTATGGGTTGGTACAATTAATTCTGAAGCAGTTTTATCACAATAGAAAAGGGTTAAATATTCAGCAATTTTTTTACTGGACTTATCAAAATATCCTTTTGTTATATAATGCGTATAATCCTCATACATCGTATGATAAGTATGAACAAGAGGGATATTTAACTGTTTTGCCATAATCCGAGCAAATGTCCCTATTCCAAATTCCGTATGCGAATGAATAATATCCAATTTCCATTTTTTAACAATATTAATGGCTTTTAATGGATAAATTCCGGTTAAACGATAATCATAAATTCCAATAGGAATTCCAGGAATCCGAATAACTTTATTATTATCTTCCATTACATACCGCAAATTTTCAGGATTTACCGTTACAACAAAAACCTGATGTCCCTTTGCTTCTAATGCTCTTTTAAGCATATGAACACTTGTTGAGACCCCATTAATATGAGGGGGATACGTATCCGTAAATAAACCAATTCTCATCCTATCAATCCTTTCTAAGATTTAAAATAATTGCACCTACGACCATTGGTAAATAATAAGTAATCGTTCTCCAAATAAGAAGAGTTGCCGATAAAATACTACCTCCTACAAAATTTCCAAAGAATTGTAAAAATCCATATTCAATTCCTCCGCTTGCTCCAGGAATCGGAACAAAAGAACCAATAATTAAAACATAACTACTAGCAACAATCGCAGGAATAAAAGGAATAGAAAAACCTAAAGCCTTTATAATAAAGTAAGGAATTGCATAATAAACAAGAAGACCTAAAACATTATAAAGATATCCTTTAAAACACAACCATTTATGATTCACAATATACGTTGCACCCTGATGAAAATCATTGCATCTTTCCATCCACTTTTCTTCTGTCTTTTCTCGATTCTTTATCAGTCTTACTTTCGTTCCAAGAAAAATTCCTACTTGAAGAAGCCTTTGATTAAATCGATTACTAAAGCTAACTAAGAAAGAGAAAAGCATAACAAGTGCGTTAATAATAAATCCACAAGTAACCAAATATCGTAAAAAAGGAATCCGATCAAAATAATGGAAAAAGAAATTTAAACTAATTGCAATCGTTCCAACACTAACAAGAGAAAGCTGATATAAAATAAAATTTTGAATAATCATATTCGTAGCTTTTGTTACACGAAATCCTTCTTTTTTTAAGAAATAAACTTGCATTGGCTGACCACCTGTGGAAAAAGGAGTAATTCCATTAAAGAACTTCGTTACTAAATTCAGTTTAAACGTCTTGAAAAAAGAATGATTTTGATCGTAACTCTTAATAATTTGATCAAAAGCAAGACTCTCGAATAAAAAATAGATAATTTGTAAAAAGAAGGCAAAGAAAATCCAAATAAAATTAGCATGAGTAAACAAATCAATAATACTATAAAAATCATCTTTTAAAACCAAAAACAAAATAATGCCGGTAATAATAACTAAAATGATTCCATCTTTTTTAAATTTCTTCATAAACCCTCTATTGATTTTCAATACATTCTATTCCTGGTAATTTTTTGCCTTCCAAATATTCTAAAGTAGCGCCTCCTCCAGTCGATGCATGAGTAACTTTATCTGCATATCCAAGTTTAGAAGCTGCTGCTACAATATCTCCTCCTCCTAAAATAACGCATTTTTCTTCACTCGTTAAAATTTTTAAAACTTCTTCTGTTGCAACTTTATAAGAATCAACTTCGTAAGCTCCCAAAGGTCCATTCCACAAAACCGTTTGACTATCTTTTAATATTTTTCGAATTTCTTCAATGGTTTGTGGTCCTAAATCAAGTCCCATTTCGTTTTCCTGAATATCACGAAGAAGACAAGTATGGTGAGGAGTTCCTTCGGAAAGTTCTAAAGCTACTTCGACATCTTTTGGTAAAAGAATCTTATCCCGATACTGTGCTAAAATTTTCTTACAAAAATCAATATTTTGAGAATCTAAAAGCGAACTTCCTATATTCCGTCCATCAGCTTTTAAAAAAGTAAAAGCCATAGCTCCTCCAATAATTAAAAAATCTGCTTTAGTAATTAAATTTTCAATCACTCCAATTTTATCCTCAACTTTACTTCCACCCATAATGACTGTAAAAGGCCGTTTTGGATTTTCAAGAAGCGATAAAGCTTTTAATTCTTTTTCAATAAGAAATCCTACCCCACTTGGTAAATGACTAGCAATTCCAACATTCGAAGCATGGGCCCGATGAGCTGTACCAAAAGCATCATTAATAAAAATATCTCCAAGGCTTGCCCAATATTCTCCCAATTCTTGATCGTTACTACTTTCCTTTTTCCCATCAAGATCTTCATATCTCGTATTTTGAATTAAAAGAACATCTCCATCTTGTAAATTTTGAACGGCTTCTTGAACTTTTTCTCCTCTTGTTTCATCAACAAAAGCAACTTTTTTATTTAAAAGTTCAGAAAGACGAACAGAAACAACCCTTAAATCATTTTTAGCTAAATCTGCTTTTTCTTTAACTCTTCCCAAATGAGAAAATAAAATAACTTTAGCATTTTCTTGGATGGCATACTGAATGGTTTCTAAACTTGCTCGAATTCTCGTATCATCAATAATTTTTCCATCCTTAAGAGGAACATTAAAATCACAGCGAATAAGAACTCTTTTTCCATTTAAATCATAATCACGAATTGTTTTTTTCAACCTTATCACCTATTTTCAATTTTTTTGTACTTTCTTTTATTATACCATAGTTTTTATAGAATTTGGTTGTTTTTTGGAAATTTATCAAAGAAAAAGATTCGTATATTTCTATACCAATCAAATTCACATTTGTTTTGTTTGAATAGCGCTGACATAATCTGTAAACTCTTTACTATTCAAATCTTCAAGTTCTACTTTATTATCCTCTATAAACTTTCCATCTGAAAAAACATATTCCCAAGCAACAACTTTTTCAGGATTAACATAATTTGTAACATCCATATTTGTTAGAAAATCATAAAGTTTATATTCTCCAAACTTAAATTTTAAATCCCCTAACCTCCAAGTACCAAATTCATCGCTATAAACACATAAATTTTTACAATCCTCTTGATTTTTACAACAAAATAATTGTTCATAATCATAAAAGCGAATCGTTGGAACCACACTTTCTCTTTTTCTTAAAAGCTCTTCATTATTTTCAAGAAGCATATCATTACAAATATCTCCTTGAAATCCTAAACATAAATCAATTTTATTGGCTGCATCATAAATCGTTTCTGGACTTTCAATAGGATCCCAAATCTGTAAGATACGATGTTTTAATAAAGTGACATTTAAATCCATTAAAATTTCATTATTTCCAACAATCAGTTGATCTGGCTTATTCATATTGATATCAATTACATCGATAATATTCTCCAAATCAATTTCCTTAAGTTTTTCCTCTAAAGAAGAAACATTTTTGTTAATAAAGTCCTCGAATGTATAATTCGTAGCTTTTAACACTTGATAGTAGATTGGACTAATATTCCAATATCCTTGATAATTTCTACTTTCCCGATCAAAATAATGAATATAATCCTCATCCATCAAGTAATCTGTAAAAATAGCTGTATATGCTTCCAAAGCAGAAATACCATAATTATTTTCCAAACGATAATCCTTTTTTATATGGTATGTTTCTTCGATTCCATATTCACTATCTCGAATAACTCGAGAACAATCTAAAACATTTAAAGTATGGACAAGTTCATGATAGAAATTAATTTTTCTTAGCCCATCTGATGTATAATCTTCCCGAAGTTCAATTGTATGGTTTTTAGAATCAAAACGAGCAAAAATATTTTGACGAAATTTGCTATTATCTTCCTTTTGAACAGTCAACAATTTTAAATTTTCATTAAAGATTCTTAAATCGATATCTGGTGCCTTTGTTTGAAGAAGCAAGATAAATTCACGAATATCTTCTTTACTAGTAGAATCCAAATTAGAATTATTTTCAAGGGTTTCAAAAACATCATCAAAACTTACATCTTGAAAACCAAATTTCGATAAAACATCATTGTCATAAATTTCAATTTCTTTTTCTTTTTGAGTATATTCATCCGTAACTTCATTGATTTCTTCCAAATGTGCTTCCCAATTTTCATACTTTTGGCGAACCAAATGAGTATGAATTTTTTCAGCACCAACAGAACCAATTATTCCAAGAGAAATTAAAGTACCAGCAACAATAATTTGTACTTTGAAATGAAGTTTTTTGGACTCCAATACAGTAGTTCTTTTTTGATTATATAAATGATTTAGATAAAGATAGTCAGATAAAGTTGGGAAATGATATTCTTCCTCACCATTTTTTTCTTGAACTTCTAAAAAAGTCTTATTATGTCGCTGATCGCGAAATACATCAAAAACCCTATTTCGATAGAAAACTCTAGCTATTTTTTGATATTCTTCTACATTCATAACCCTTATTCCTTCTTTCTTTAAAAAATTCCTTCAATCATTCCATCGTTATCCAAATGAATTTTTTCATAGTTAGCATGTTGGGAAAGCCCTGGCATAGTCATAATATTATGAAGATAAACAACAATAATTCTTGCCCCATTTAAAATATCTATATCGCGAACATGTAATTCATAATCCTTTGGATATCCTAACTTCTTCGCATCATCACTAATGGAATATTGTGTTTTAGCAACGCAAATAGAATAAGAAGAAGCAAATTCTGGAAGTTTTTCCAACTTCTCTTTAGCAACAGAGGAAAACTCAATGGTTTTTGCATGATAAACTTCTTTTGCCAAAATTTCTAACTTTTGACGAATCGAATCCTCGTCTTGGTAAAGGTAATGGAAATGATTTTCTTTTTGAAAAAGATCAAGTACAGTTTGAGCAAGTTTCTCACTTCCACGTCCTCCATCCCTATAAGCAGTAGTAACTTCTACTAAAACTCCAATAGACTCGCAAAAATGCAATACTTCTTCAATTTCATCAGGAGTATCCGATTCAAATTGATTGATGGCAACAACAAGAGGAACTCCAAACTTCTGCATATTTTCTATATGAACTTTTAAATTATCCATACCACCATTATATTTTAAAGCCCGAATAGTCGTAGTTAGTACAATAGCATCTGGTTGAATCATAGCTTGCCGGCACTTAATATCCATAAATTTTTCAGCACCCAAGTCCGAACCAAACCCAGCTTCCGTTACGACATAATCAAAAAGCTCAAGTCCCATCTTCGTCGCTTTTATAGAATTACAACCATGAGAAATATTCGCAAATGGTCCACCATGAATAAGAACTGGATGATGTTCTAGAGTCTGAACCAAATTCGGTTGAAAAGCGTCTTTTAAAAGAACCGTCATAGCACCTTCTATCTGTAATTCTTTAGCATAAACAGCTTTTCCTAAAGAATTATAACCGATGATGATTTCTCCCAATCTTTTTTCTAAATCAGAAAGACTATTGGCAAGACAAAAAATCGTCATAACTTCGCTAGCTGCAGTAATTTGAAAATGCTCTACACGATTATTTAAAGAAACCTCTCTTAAAGCCCGATCATTAACATCCAAGCATCTCTTAAAACGTACCTCTTGAATATCTAAAGAATTCCCATGATAAATATGATTATCAATAGCACTAGCAAGAAGATTGTTAGCACTTGTAATCGCATGAAAATCTCCTGTAAAGTGAAGATTAATATCTTCCATTGGAACAACTTGAGCATATCCTCCTCCTGTTGCTCCACCTTTCATTCCAAAAACAGGTCCCAAAGAAGGTTCCCGCAATACTGCTCCGGCCTTTTTTCCCAAATTACACAAAGCATCTGTAAGTCCAATACTAACCGTCGTTTTCCCCTCTCCATAAGGAGTAGGATTCGTAGCAGTAACAAGAATCAACTTTCCTTTTTTTCCTGTCTTCGGAAAATCTCGAACCTTTGCTTTTTTATCTCCATAAAACTCCAAAAAATCAAGAATTCCTAAATTTTTCCCAATTTCTTGAATAGGCATTGGCAAAATACTTCTTTGAATTTCTATATCATTCATTATAATCCCCACTTTCTATGGATTCTTTTTTGAAAAAACAAACCGATTACCCCTTCTCCCAAAAGTGGAATATAAAGAGGCAAGTTGGAAAAAAGAACAAGAACCCACCATAAAATCTTTAAAAGGATAAAAACACCAATTATTTGTAGTTTTTCTTTTTTATAATTTCTACTTGCATCAAAAACAAGTGGAACCAAAGACATCGAATCATCTGGAAGAACAATATCTCCTCTTTCCAAAGTCAAGGAATTGGAAAAACAAATCGAAACATCGGCAAGAGGAAAAAGTTCTTTAGGACTTGCACTATGACCAAGAAACAAAGAAGCTCCAGAGGTTTGTTCTTGAATATGCATCATCCAAAATTCTTTTTCAAAAGGAGTTAAATTAGAATACTGATCGAGAATTCCTAATTCCTGACAAATTGCTCGATTGATTCTTTCATTATCACCAGACAATACAATAACTTGAGAAACACCCTTTTTCTTAATGGAATCAACAACATTTCTTACATTACATTTTATAGAATCAGAAACGACAATAGAACCAATACATGTATGATTAACGGCAACATAAATAATTGTTCCAACACTGAAATCAACTTCTACATCGATTCCCTTTTCTTTTAAATAATAATAGTTTCCAGCTACAATATGATCTTGACCTACTCTGCATTCTGCACCACGACCAGAAACTTCACAAAAATCTTTAATTTTCTTTTCTTGAACAGAAATCTTCTGATAATTAGAAAGGACTCTTTTTAAAGGATATTTAGAAAAATAGGAAACATACGTAAGAGCTTCTAACAATTGTTTTTCATCCGTTGTATGAACTTCCGTAATCCGAAATTCCCCAGTTGTTAAAATCCCTGTTTTTTCAAGAAAAACCGTTTTCACTCGAGAAAGTTTTTGAAAAGCTTTAAAATTATGAATGGTTATTTTTTTATAAAAACTATTTTGAACAACTTGTTCTTTTAAGAAAATAAGATTTTCCGGAAGAAAAGATAAAATCCCAGAAAGAACAAGAAAAACGCCAATTCGCATCATAAATGGTTGAAAAGTTCCAAAAATAAGATTTGGAATAAAAATGAAAAACAGCCCTAGGATAAAACAAATCTTCATTCGATAAAGAGCAGCCGTCTTTTCTTTTGTCGGAAGTTTTTCGAAAAGAAGAGAAATTTGTTTTTGATTTTTGGTAAACTGACTATCTTTATAATTTTCTAAAGAACGAATTTCTACGTTTTCTCCCAAAAATTTAGCTCCAGATGCAATTTTATCCCCTTTTTTTGTGGAAATCTTTTTATTTTCCAAAAGAAATACTGCTCCCTTTGTATCTACAATTCCACTCGTTGGAACAATACTATCTTTCTTTAAATAGTATACCATATTTCTTCTAATTTTGGTAATCTTTTCTTGCATGAGGCATCCATTTTTCCGAATAAGGACAAATCGTTCCTGATCCTCTTTAAAAAACTTCCAATATTCGATAATTTGAAAGATTAATAAAAAGAAAAAGGCATCAGAAAAAGAATCCATAAATCCAAGAACTACAGACAAAAAAAGAACGATAAAATCCCCTCTTTTTCTTTTTCTAGCCAAATTGCGTACTCCAGAAAGGAAAACATCGATTGCAAGCAAAAAATAAGCCAAAAATCTTAATCCCTGAAAAGAATCGATTTGTTTATAATAGAAAAAAGAACAACAAAAGACCGTTGTAATAATAACAATCTTAAGCCAAAACTTATTCATTTGTTGAAAATATTTTTTCATACTTCATCTTCTCTCCACTTAAATTATATAGTGAATTAAAAAATTTGGCAATATTTTAAAGAAAATCCGTAAAGTTTATAAAGAACCTTTTAAAATTTCCTGCAATAAATATTCGATTCCCTTTTGTTTAGAATAGGCAATCTTTTTTTCTTCAAGACTTTTCCAATAAACCTTCTGATCTTTTTCATTTTCAACTAAACAAAAGTGATAGACTCTTCCCTGATAATGAATAACCAAAGAATCTTCTTCTAATAAAATCTTCATTTTTTTCTGTTTGACATATTCACCTACATCAGCAGTATTTACAAAGTGATCAATTTCTTGAATCAATAAATCAACACGCTCATTCATACAAATCTCCTCCCTTTTTCTATATATTATCATACCATATTTTTAAAAGAATAAAACAACAAAGTTGTTGGTTGTTATTTTTCTTCATAAAATTTACCATAATATCAATGAGGTGGAAAACTATGAATTTGCGTAATATTTTTCGTGAAAATCTAAAATTTTACAGATTAAAAAAGAAACTTTCTCAAGAAAAATTAGCAGAACTTTCTGAATTAAGTGTAAATTATATTGGAGAAATAGAAAGAAATAGTCGAAAGGTTACAATCGATACAATTGAAAAAATTGCAAACGGATTAGGAATTACTGCAGCGGAACTTTTAACAGAGAAGAAAAAAGAGAGCTAATGCTCTTTTTCTTTGTCAAAATAATCAACACTTTCTAAATATAATCCACAAGCAGGAGCACCTTTTAAAGCCTTCTTACGAGATTTTCTTGCAAGAAGTTCTTCCAAATCTTCCTTCGTCTTTTTCGAAAGTCCAACAAGAATTAAAGCACCTACAATATTTCTTACCTGATACTTCAAAAATCCATTTCCAACAAAACGAATCTCTAAAAAATCTCCCTGAGTTTGAAAAGAAATATCAAAAATCTCACGAACCGTATTTTCACGAACCTCTTCACTATCAATAAAACTTCGAAAATCATGAACTCCTAAAAATACTTTGGAAGCATCTTCCATAGAAGAAACATTTAACTTTTTCCCAAGTTGATAAACATAGTTTCTCTCCATCGGATTATATTCTCCCATATTAATTTTATAAAGATACGTCTTTTTATGAACACTATAACGGCAATGAAAATCATCTGGAACAAGAGAAACGGAAGAAACATAAATATCCTCTGGTAAATTCGAATTTAATCCCTTTTGAACCTTTTCTGGTGGTATGGGAATTGATAAATCAAAATGAGCCATTTGACCCATGGCATGGACACCCCGATCCGTTCTTCCAGAAGCGTAAATTTTCGTAGGGGTTTGACGATTTAAATAGCTAACCGCTTTCTCTAATTCTCCCTGTACCGTTCGAAGATTCGGTTGAACTTGAAAACCATAAAACAATGTTCCATCATAAGAAACACGAATCAAATAACGCATACTTACCTCCCATATACAAAAGTAAAGAAAAAGATTATGACAAAAATTAAAGTATATTTTAAATCTAAAGAAGTAATCTTCGTATTTTCAACATATGTCCGACGATGAAAGAAATGATAAAAACGATATTGGTAAGTATTCATCACCGAAGAAATACTTTTTTTACTTTTCAGGAAACTTTCAACAATTGCACTTTTCCAAAAAGAAAGAGTTCCCTTTTTTCCATAAGCATTTTTTAAAACTACATATTCCTTTAAATATTTTCCAAAAAACTTAAAAAAATAACACCCAGCAAGAATAAAATAATAGATTTTCCCACTTCTAATAGGATAGAAAAAATTTTCAAGAAAAGTACGAATATCATGAAAATCAATACTTTGAATAAAAATAGAAAACAAATAAAGGATAAGGATAACTTTCATGAAAATAGAAAATATAGGAAAAGCAAAAGTAAGAACAAAGAAACAAGATTCTAAAAATAGAATCAAAGAAGAGCGAAAGAAAAACAAAAGAAACAATGCAAACAAAAGTAAAATCAACGGACTTTTTAAAAAAAGAATACTCGCTATAAGAAAGAAAAAAGAAAAAACTTTTGCTACAATATGAATATCTTTTAAATAAGAAGAATAATCATACATGTTTATACACATCCTTTATTAAATCTAAAATATCCCGATGATAACTAAGACGAACTTTTTTATTTTTAGCAAGAGAAGTGAACTGTACAAGCGAAGGAATAGGAAGTCCATTTTCTGTTAGAAATTTAATATTTTTAAACAAAGATCCACTCTTTCCCGATTGAAGAAGAGTCTTGTCTTTTAAAATAAAAACATAATCTGTATATTCATAAAGAAAATCAACATCACTACTCGCAAGAATAATCAATTTATTTTTTCGATCCCGTAATCTTCTAAGTAATTTTAAAATCATTTTCTGATTACGATAATCCAATTCTTTAAATAGATCGTCAATAAGAATAATTTGAGGATTTAAAATCAAATTACAAGCAAATAGAACCAATATTTTTTCACTAGCAGATAAACTGTCAATAGAACGAGAAAGATAGGTAGTAGGAAGACCAACAAATTTTAAAGAATCTTCCATTCTTTTAAGAAATTCTGGATGTGTATAATCATGAATATCACAAATATAAGCCATTTCTTCTTGTACATGCGTTTTAAAAAATCCAGTTTTCCTAGAAATCAAAGCAATTTTTTGTTGCATTAAACGTTTATTTTTACTAGTTACCAGTTCTCCATTAACATAGATTTGGCCAATATATTTTTTTTCGAGATCAAGAATTTCTAAAAGAAGACTTGCACCCTCTCCAAAAACTCCAATAATATCAGAAGAAGTTACTTGAAAAGAAATTTTCTTTAGAAGTCTTTTACTTTTATAAGTATAGCCAATATTCTTAACTTCTAATTCCATAATTTTACCACCAAATCCTCCATGTTTAAATAAACGTCATCTAAAACTTCATAAAATTGCAACATCAAAGATAAATCAATCATAAAAGGAAGAGAAAGCCCTAATTTTTTAAGGCGAACATCTTCTTTCAATATTTCTAAAGTATCTCCTCGCATTACAATTTCTCCTTGATTTAAAACATACGTATAATCAGTAAATAAAATATCTTCAGCATTCGGTGTTGCTACAATCACTGTCATTGGATGTTCTTCTAAAAATAGGAGAAGCTTTTGAATAACTTTTTTCTTAAAAGAAGGACTCATAGAAGAGAATGGATTATCTAAAAGCAGAATTTCTGGTTGATGAAGAATCGCTAAAAAAAGGCGAACAAGAGCTTTTTCTTCTTCTGTTAAATCGTTTGTTTTCTTATCTAACAAATATTTTACATCAAAAAAATGTGCAAGAGATCGAACCTTCTTCAAAATTTCATCTCTAGGATAATTTAAGTTTTCTAATGGAAAAAGAAGTTCATGAAAAACATCGTCAAATAAAAAAGGGAATTCATCAGCAAAATAACAACCAATTTTTTTTAAATCTTCCTTGTTTTTCTTAGAATTGAAATATCCAAATCCCAAAATCACCGTATCATGGTTAGGAAGAAGTCCAGCAAGTATCTTTAATAAAGTTGTTTTCCCACTCCCGTTATTCCCAAGAATCCCAATTTTTTGATTTTCTGCAACCGAAAAAGAAATATTTGAAAGAATTTCCTGATTTCCCACCTTGTACTG
>CANQHK010000019.1 GCA_947623645.1 uncultured Bacilli bacterium | reverse complement strand
AATGCAACAATTTCCTTTTTTATATTTTTAGTAAGTTCTTGTTTTAATTCTACTGTTTCAGATTCTATATACATAAACTATCACCTGATATTATTATAAACAATTATAAAAATTTTATCAAGGCTTTCGGTCACTTTTCGGTCACTTTTCGGTCACATTTTTAATTTCTTGTGGAAATGCACATAATAAAAGCTCGAACTAGAAAGCCCGAGTTTATTTTAAAATGGTGTCCACGACGTGATTCGAACACGTGACCGACCGCTTAGAAGGCGGTTGCTCTATCCAGCTGAGCTACGCGGACGTCTTTTTTTATACGATTAAAATTATAGTACAAAATAAAAGAAATTGCAAGTCCTATTTCTATTTTTCCTATAAATTCTAAAAAATATACAAAAGGATTAAGCGAAATTTGCCTAATCCTTCTCTATAATAAAGGAAACACCTACCTTTCTATGATTTTTAATTTGTATATCATAATTCATATATTGTAATGTTTTCTTAACAATAGAAAGTCCCAATCCAAATTCTCCTTTCATTCCTTTTCGAAAAGGAACAAAAATACTTTCTAGTAACTCATCATCAATATTTTCTCCATCGTTATACAAAACAATCTTATCTTTTTTGACCGTAATCTTGATAACATGTTCTGCATATCTTAAGAAATTATTTAAAATATTATCGATGACCGTTTCCCAAAAATCTTCTGTACCATAATACTTAACATTTTTATCAATATGAATTTGGAAAGTTATATCTTTTCTTCGATACTTAAATTTTTCCACTGCTGAAGAAATGATTTTTTCGATATCTACAAGCTCTAAATCTTTTACTTTCAATTCTTTCATATAATCAAGTTTATTTAAATACAGTAAGGAGTGTACTTTTTGTTCTAACTTATCAGTTTGTTCTTGAATAACATTCAAGCCTTCTTGAGAATCTAAAGCGCCATCTTCAATGGCTTCCACATAAGATTTTATTACAGTGAGAGGTGTTTTAAAATCATGGGATATATTTTGATACATCTGATTCCGATATTCTTCCTCATTTTTCATAGAAATTCGCATATCTTCTAGAGCTGTTTCTAAAGTTTGTATTTCACTAGCATTATTATATTTATGCGTTATTTGATGAGGAAAATCATCATCTTCAAAATGATCTACTTTTTGTTTTAAAAATTCTAATTTTTTAACAATTGAAAGAGACCAAAGAATTAAAGCAAGAGATATCAGACCTACCGTTATTAGAATAATAGGAAAGAAGTTATGTATTGCATCAATTTGTGCATTTTTAATATAATTATCATTGGTTATACTAATTCTTGTAATCGATTGATTACTATCTGTATAATAATAATAGGTGTCTTTGCTAATTCGAAATTTTCCATATTTTGTCTTGATTTTTTGTAAAACTTCTTTGATATTAGAGGTTTCTACTACATCTTTAAAATTATCACTAACTACAATATTTCCATTATAAATGTAAACATATCCAATTTCTTGATTTTTCATCTTGGAAATATCTTCATCAATAAAATCTAGGGGTTGACGCAAATAATTATAAAGATTTTTTTCGTAAATCGGCATCATTTGTCTTGGTAAAAGAAATCCTAGAAAAAAGAAAATTGTTGCAATAAGAAATAAAATAATAGCCAGTAATTGTCGACTTAAACGATTATCGCGCATCATGTTAATCGATACCCAAATCCATAGATTGTAGAAATGTTAAGTTTTGGCATTTTTTTTCGAAGTCTTCGAACTAAATCATCGACAGCTCGATCACTTCCAAAATAGTCATCCCCCCAAACACCATTCAAAACATCATCACGAGAAAAACCTTTATGAATGTTGTCTAAAAACAAAAGAAGTAAATCAAATTCCAACGTTGTAAGTTTAATCTCTTTTTCTTTTTCAAAAACCATTCTTCGATCAACATCAATCTTATAATCTCCATAAAGTTTTATATTTTGTTGTTGTTTACGATACGTTCTTTTTAGAATATTACCAACTCTTAGAACCAGTTCTTTTAAGGAGTAAGGTTTTGTGATATAGTCATCACTTCCAAGTTCTAAGCCGATAATTTTATCCAAATCCGCATCTCGTGCCGATGTAAAAATAACGGGAACTTCTGAATTCTCTTCACGAATTTTCTTAATGATATCATATCCTGTTACATCATCCTGTAACATAATATCAAGAATATATAAGTGGAAAGAATCTTTGGAATCCAATACATCCTGCCCTTTCGTAAAACAAGTAACCTCATAATTTTCTTTTTCCAAATAAGCTTTTACAAGTTTGGCTAAATCTACTTCATCTTCGACTAAACATATCTTATACAAATTTCTTCACCACCTATTTCTAGTATAACACATTTTTAATATTTTTTTATTCTCTTATCACCTCCTTGATATTTCCATTCTATCTTATAAATTTCGATAAAATATCAAGGAACTATGGGAAAATATGAAAAAAGGAGTAATCTCTTACTCACTCATATTATGATAAACTTCTTGCACATCATCAATATCTTCTAAAGCATCGATTAAAGCATATACTTTTTCTTTTGCTTCTTCATCCATTATTTCCATTGGATTTTTAGCAACATACGTTATTTCACTTGTCAAAAAGGTAGCATTCATCTTTTCTAAAGCCTCTTTCACATTCAAAAAGGTATCCGGAGTTGTATAAATTTCATAAGAATCATCATTGGTAATAACGTCATCTGCACCATGATCGAGTGCCGTCATTAAAACTTCATCTTCCTCCAAATTATTTTCAATTACAATAACACCTTTTCGATCAAACAAATAACTAACAGATCCATCTGTCCCAAGATTTCCTCCTCTTTTTGTGAAAGTGCTACGAACAAAAGATGCCGTACGGTTTCTGTTATCGGACAAACAATCAACCATGACAGCAACTCCACTTGGAGCATACCCCTCATAGCGTATTGTTTCATATTCCTCTCCACCCGTTTGCTTACAAGCTTTATCAATTGCTTTTTGAATATTATCTTTCGGCATATTCTGACTTCTACATTTTTCAACAACCATTCTTAAAGATGGATTATCATCAATATTTCCATTGGTACCACGAGCTGCAACATAAATTTCTTTGGCAAGCTTTTGAAAGACTTTCCCTCTTTCAGCATCAGCTACACCTTTCGCTCTATGGATTTTTGCCCATTTTGAATGTCCACTCATTAAAATTCCTCCTTTTTCTCTTCTTCTATTAAACCATTAAATGAAGAAGTTTTCAAGAGTTTTATAGAAAAACTAAAAAAGGAAAGAATAATCATAAAAGAAGAGAAAGCAAGAAAGGACTTTGATAAGAGGGAAAATTCACATTAGAATCAAGGAAAAAGAAGTTTATTTAAATTTGCCTTTTTTGCTTCCTCTTTTCCCATTATAGAACAAGTCTTTTTCGTTTGTCAGCAAAATTTACAAATGAATACCAAAAAAATTGAAGAGCTCCGTGAACAAATTTTGTTGAAATAGAAAAGAGTTTTCGAAGAAATAAGAGGATTTTGGAAAACCATTCGATAATTTTTTTAAAAAGTTAAAATCTACTCTTGAAAATATATCAAATATGTGATAATATGAATATGGGATGGAAATCATTGATTGATATTGATTTTGGTTGAATAAAAAAGACTAGGATAACAAAGTACTCCATTAATACTCCTAAATATCATACCATCCCCCCTTTCAAAAGAGAGAAGGAGACGATTTTTTCGTTCTTGTAATATTTTTTATCCATTTTTTCTTGATAAATCTTTCAAGATTGTGTATACTAAATATAAGAGAAGGCGCAAGAATGGTTGTGTGGCGCCTCTCCTTCGGAGTTAGCGCCATTTACATAAGCTGTAAAGGCGCCTTTTTTATGGATTATTTCCGGTTGTTTTGCTGCAGTACAACAAGAAGTACAACTAGAATAATAAGATACTCCACTAATACCTCCAATCATAACCTCACCCCCTTTCTCAAAAGAGAAGGAGAAGCGCCTTTCTTCATTCTCACGACTTCTCTTTCATTATAGAACAAAGAAATCCCTCTTGTCAGCAAAATTTACAAATGAATACCAAAGAAAATGAAAAGTTTCAGAAACAATTTTTGCAAAAGAAAAACGATACCTCTAGAAACATAAAATGGAAACAGAAAACAAGAAGATAATTATTTAAACAAAAAGAAGGAAATCAACTCTCCTTCTTTAATTCTTTCAAAATCTCTTCTTTTTTAAAACCTAATTTTTCGAGTTCTAATAAAATACTATTCATTTCTTCTAAAAATTGATTCTTTTTTTCTTCTTTTACAAAATCCGTTTTTTCAGCTATAAACGTCCCTTTCGTAGAGATGGTTTCAATCACTTTCTTCTTTTCTAAAATATCATAAGCTTTTTTAACCGTGTTCGGATTAATCCCCAAATCCATAGCTAGCATTCGAACGGAAGGAAGTTGTTCTTTTGGTTTTAAAATTCCAAGGGCTATGTATCGCTCAATCTCAGATATAATCTGTTCATAGATAGGTTCGCGTTTTTTAAAGTCTAAATTAACCACCATAGACATCCACTCGTCTTAAATAAGAAAGCATCGTATCGGTAATGTTCGTATAATAATAGAACGTTCCATTATTCGTATAAACCGTAACTAAATAAATATTCTTATCTAAATCTAATTTTTCTTGTTTTAATATTAAATCAAGAACACTATCAAGTCCTGTATATTCATCAACCTGATATGTAGCACCTCCAATAGTATTTCCTTTCAATTGTTCAAAATCAATATTATAAATACTATTCTTACGAATTTTTTCTAATTTTTCTTTATATTTTTTAAAGAGATAATTTTGGAATTTTATCGAACTACTTTCAAAATTTTGTTGTTTCATTTCATGATTTTGATAAGTATATGTCGTAAGATCAAAAGTAATTTTAGAATTTTCCTCATCAAACGTTTCAAGAAGTAAATCGCGACCCTCTTTATCGAGTGCTATATAATCGTCATTAATAGTAATAATTTCAGCATTCTTAATCGTATCTTTTGGAGAATCCTTTTCATCGTCTGAACTACTTAAAAGAACATTTTCTACTTGTTCGGAAACAGGAAGAGAAAGATGGGATATGCCATAATAAATTTCTCCATTGATTTCTAGTTTTATATCATAATTATCAAATTCTCCTGTTAAATTCCGATCAACGCTTCCATAAAGAATTGCTTTTTTCAAAGAACGATCTTTGATTTCTATCCAATTTTCTTCTGCCCCTAAATCACTATTAAAAGCACTTATTGAAAGATGTTCAACATCATTATCATTAAATTTTATAGAAACTGGTTCGCTATCCCAATTTTCATATAAAAAATTATAAGAATAAAGGAGACTAATCACGAAAATTCCAAGGAACCAAAAAAGGCTTTGACAAATTTTAGTAATCGAACGTTTTGTAATTAAATCGTAAACAAAATTATAAATTAACACAAGGGCAATAAAGAATAACCAAGCTGCAAAAGAACTCTCTTGTTGTAATAAAGCACATCCAAAAGATAGAATGGTAAATAAAGTAAAGGCTTTTACAAATTGATGGGTAAAAAAGTTTTGGAAAGAGGTTTCACAAACTTCCATCTTTCTTCGAATAAATAGAACACATCCTAAAAGAATATATAAAATACTCAATAGACCTGCAACTAAAAGGGCTGAAGAAGAATACATGTTTTCATCGACCGGTGCACCTAAAAATCTAAACAACGCTTGCGATGGTTCACTATAATGCATAACTGGTTCCTCTTTGGAATAAATACTCATCGAATAATATCCATTTTTATTCTTACAAGAATCCTTTTCACAAGTTTCCTTGTTTTCAATCAACTTCTTTTCACAATCTGGGCAATCATATTCAAAATTATAGTGGGTATAGTCATTAGATGTTTGATATAAACAATGATGAAATGGTACAAAGAACATAATAAGAAGACTTACAACAATCATCGTTGGAATATTTCCACTAACACTCATTGCAAGATTGGCAATCGTAAAAACAAAGATGTAATTGACAAAATAAATAAGGAAATAATCAACAAGTACTCCAAATGGTATATAAATCGTTGGGAAAAGAAATGCTGCAATTCCCATAAATAAAGTTGTTACCAATAGAAGAGCAAAAATAATAAAGATTCCACCAACCGTATTGGTTATAAAGATCGTCTTTCTGTCAATTGGCATACTTCCCATAAAATCAATCGATTTTTTTCGAAAAACAAAACTAAATAAAAGAATTGATAAAACAACCGGAAGAATAAACATACCAACATTGGCTAAAGAAAAAATATCGGAAACATTGAGAACAGAAACGCGATTTCCCGCACGCATACACAAGAGGATAACATTTAAAATGGGAAGAATCAAAAGTACAAAAGCAAGGGTTACACGAGATTTTTTCAAATTTTGTTTTAAATATTGAAAATTAAAGAAGCTCATTGAATTCATATCCTAAAACCTCCATTTCATAAATAAATATTTCTTCCAAAGTAAGTGGTAAGTAGTCCAAAATAATCGGTTTTAATTTTTTAAACTTACTATCCATCTTTTTCATATCCCCTTTAACAATTAAAGTTGCAATCGAACCAACTTTTTTAAAGCTTAAAAGTTCAAAGTCTTTAAAAGTTGCTTCATCAAAATCTTTTTCTAGAGAAATTTGAACTTTAAACATATTTGTTTTAATATCATCAATTTCTCCTTCAAAAAGAATTCCACCTTCTTGTAAAAGACCTAAGTGATCAGCAATATCTTCTAACTCTCGTAAATTATGACTCGTTAGAATAATCGTTGTTTCATGTTCTTCCATGTGGCTGGCCAAAATCCTTTTCAAAACCGTCCGAACAACAGGGTCAACTCCATCAAAAGTCTCATCGAAAAACATATACTTTGCGTTCGTTGCAATGGCAAGAATAAGAGCACATTGTCGTTTCATTCCTTTTGAGAATTGACTGATTTTCTTATGTGGATCAAGTTTTAAAATACGGGCAAGTCTTTTCAAATATTCCATATCAAATTTTTCATACAGTGCTTGATAAAACTTTGCCATATCCAAAATGGTATATCCTTGATAAAAGAATAAATCATCGGGAACAAAAACTAAATTTTGTTTAACCGAAGAATTATCCAAAGGATTTTCACCATCAATCAAGATTGAACCCTCATCGGCTAGATAAATGCCATTGATAATTCGAAGAAGTGTCGATTTACCGCTACCATTGGCACCAACTAAACCATAGATAAGACCATCTTGAATCGTGCAGTTTAGATTTTTTAAAACTGCTGTATCTCCATAACTTTTGGAGATATTTTTAATTTCAATCATAAGGTTCCCTCCATTAAAATAATTGTACTATTACAAATAATACAATTACATTGTAATTCATATAAAAAAAGTTGTCAAGTAGAAATTAAAAAAAATTGTGTAAAGGAAAAGAAAGATAAAAATTAACGATTTCACAGAACTTGTATCTCATAAAGAAATTCCAGTTTCTTACCTCATAGAAAGAGAAAAAGTTTTAAATTTTTTCTAGGCAAAAAAAGAATAGACGTCATAAGAAATCTATTCTTTTAAGCTAATATAAAAACATAAAATAAGATAATATAAAACAGATTGTTGGTATAAAGTAAATAAAGAAGAAAGCCAGAATATATAAACAAAAGTAAATTCTTTCTACCACTTTTCCAAGAATTTTATTTTCTAATATTTTTTTATAAAGATTCATTTTAAATAGTAAAATCAAAAGGAAGAGACTAACCAAACTAATAACTACCCCACTCTTAAGTCCTGGTGGAGTGTAAACAAAAGTAATTTTATTTTCCCCGGAATCAAGATGAACTCCTAAAAAATTACCATAAACTTCTTCTACGCTTTCTTTTTTATCATTGACAAACACTTCATACCCTGTACTATAAGGAACAGGAATCATAAAGAGGCCTTCTTCATTACTTTTGACATTCAAATGAATTTTATTTTTTTCATAATTTACAGTACTATCTACTTTTTCAGATTTCATAAAATCTAAAATTGTTTGTTCATTTAAAACTCCAACTTCAACATATGAAAAATCTGTATCATAGATAAACTCGATGGTAATATCGACATCTTGATTTTCAAAAGTTCCAATTCTTAAGCATCCATTATTCGTTGGAATCGGATAACTTGATTTAAAGAGCTCTCCATTGACATAAATTTTCAAATGATGATAAAATGCATCATCTTCCGTATTTTTATAAGAATTAAAAAGTTCTAAATAAACAATCGATTTTTCTTTTACAGGAACAGTTGTTTTCAAATAACTTGTCCCATCACTATCTTGAATTTTATAATGAGTTTTCCCGTTCTCTGTCTTTTTTATTTTCAAATTAGAAGCTTCAAAATCATCATAAATTTGAAATAAGTCTTCCTCTTTTCCAGTAATTGCTTTATAAAGTTCATTTTGTGCAACAAAAGTATGCATATCTTCATCAAGTTTTACATTTTTTGTAAAATATCCATAAGATAATGTATTCTTTAGTTTAAAAAGTTTATAATCCTCAAAATTTGTAACATAATCATATAAATTTTCTTCCGGCTTGCCATAGGTTAAAAAGTATTGATTTGCTAAAATAGAATCGGTAAATAACGTTCCATTTTTAGAAAAAGTTTTTGTCCAATGGCTGTTGTATCCGAGTTGTTTTAAAAAGTGAACATTATTTCCATTAACTAAAGAAGTAAAATGATCTAAATTTGGAAAATCTGTAACCATTCCATTATTCGTCACTAAACTAGAAGCACTTGTTTTTAATCGATAAAAATCATTTTGATCATGATACTGATAAATTTGATTCATAATCTGATAAGGTCCATGTAAAAATTCCTGATAATTAGAAAGACCCATATATAAATAACAATTACAAGCAAGATGAACACAAGTGATAACTAAAATATACGGATAAATCGTTTTAGAACGTTTTAAGAAAATAATACTACAAATCCCAATCATAGCAATAACGCTCATGAATATAGCAATAAAGATTAAATATTTATCTTTAGAAATCGTTAATTCGTAAACTCCTTCTTGAAATTCTGTATAATTCATGACGGTACAAATGAAAATTGCTGCACTCGTAAATAAGGTAATCATAATAGCAATGGCAAAACTATTTTTCATTTCTTTTTTAGCTTTTTCTTTTGTAAAATAATATCCAGCACCCAACACTAAGAAATAAAACATTATATATCCATAACGATTCGGAAAAAAAGCATACGAAAAGAAATGAATAACTTTATTGACTGGTTCCATAATATAAGGAATTCCTAAAAACAAAAGACATGGAAAATACCATTTTAGAAACTTCTTATGGTTTTTAAAATCTAAAAGTAGAAGAAATAAAGCAACCGATAAAAAGGCAGTTGGTAAAAAGTAAGAAATTTTATCGGTTAAAGGTCCCGTTTTCGAATTCAAAAGCGTTATAAGAGAAAATCCAAGTCTAGAAGACTCCGAAACCTGTTTTACAGCAGGAAGTGTAATAAACATCGCTAAGCCCATAGCAAGAATCGTAGAAAGACCAAGGGCTAAAATAGACTTTTTAAAGTCTTCTTTCTTTTTATAGGCAAAAAGATAAACAAAAGATAAAAAGAAAATAAATATTAAGCTCATATAAGAAACATAAAAAGAAAAGATAATGGATAAAGTTAAACTTCCAATATAAAGATAAGGTTTTTCTAAATCCAAAACACGTTTCAATCCAACGACGACTAAAGGAAATAAATACATAGCATCCATCCAAGGAGTAATTTGATATAAAATTAAACTATATCCTGAAAAAGCATAAGACAAAGCAAGAATTACAGAAAGTAAAAAAGGACACTTTCCTTTCCAAAGAACTCGAATTGAATAAAGACAAGTAAGACTCGCTGTTAAAATCTTTAAAGCAATAACAATGGATACCGCCATATAAATATCTTCTCTTGGAAAAAGAAGTAATAAAAAACTAAAGGGACTTAAAATATAATAAGCAAGAATTCCTATAAAGTCAATTCCCCCACTGGTTGTAAAATCAATGAGAAGAGATTTATTCCCATGAAAAGAATCATAGAAGTGATAATAAAAAGCTGTAATTTGATCATGCATATCTCCAAAAATAAGGGTATTTTTACCAAACGGGAAAATTCCTTTTCCAACAAATACAACAAGAAGAATGAGGAAGGCTAAAACTCCCGTCACAAGATATGGATTTTTGAGTTTCCTTTTCATCAAAATCACCCAACTTTCTTTAAATTTTTTAAAAATTGTTTGCTTTGAAGATAAAGACCTGTGTATTGTTCATAATATTCATCAATAAATTGATTGAGTTCTTTTTCTAGATCTTCATGAATTTCTAGCTTGCTAATTTTAGAAATATCAACGAGATAAAACATTCGAAGAAGTTGAATAAATTTTTCACTATAAATCTTTTCTCCCTGGTAACAATTACTACATATGTATCCTCCCGCAGAAACGGAAACGGTCTGAATATTTTTCGTACTTCCACAAGTAACACAACCATTTAGATTCAGTGCTACTCCTAAAAAATTCAAATATTTTAATTCTAAAATATTGGTCATAATAAGAGGAGAAAAACCTTCTTCAATTTTAATCAAGGTATCTGCTAAAAGCGAAAAAACGAAAGAAGAATCAGCTTCTTTAAAAACTTGTTCAGATAACTCTAATAAATAACTAGCATAACTAATTTTTTCTATATCCATTAAAATATGACGAAAAGGATTTAAAACATCAACACCTGTTAAAATAGAAAGACCTGTTTTTTTATAAAGTAAGTAAAATTCTCCATACGTAAGTTTTCCAGTAACTCCACGAAGTTTACTACGAGAACTCCTACATCCTTTAGCAAGGACACAAAGAATTCCATAATCTTTGGTAAGAAGAGTTAAAATTTTTCCACTTTCCAAATAAGGCATATCTTTAATAATAATTCCTTCTACTTTAACAACTTCCATAATGTCCTACTTTCTTTCTAATTTCTTTTGGAATAAAAAATATTCAATCTTTCCAGTTTTTTTAAATAATTTCCAAAGTAATTGTTCCATAAAATCACCCATCCTATTATTATTTTGGGTAATTTTTAAGAATCTAATTCACGAATTCCCAATTCTTGTAAATATTTTTCTTTTTCGCGCCAATTTTTTAAAGTTTTAACAAAGGTTTCCAAATAAACTTTTTTACCAAAGTATTCCTCCAAATCTTTCCGTGCTAAAACTCCGATTTGTTTAATCATTCTTCCGCCTTTACCAAGAATAATCTTTTTTAAAGAATCACGATCAACGATAATTAAAACTCGAACGACAATTTTATCTCTGTCTTCATGAAATTCTTCCACCAACGTACTAATTGCATGAGGAACTTCTTTTTCAGTTAACTCTAAAACTTTTTCGCGAACAATTTCAGAAATATAAAAATTCTGAGATATATTCGTAACTGTACCATCATCAAATATTTTCCCTTCAACGGGCAAATATTCTTTTACAACTTTTAAAAGTTCCTCTAAGTTTTCGTTTTTTAAAGAAGAAATTGGAACAACTTCTTTAAATGGAAAAACATCTTTTACTTGTTGAATCACTTCTAAAAGTTTATTTTTAGAAATTCGATCGATTTTACTAAGAACCAAAACAACCGGAACATCTTCTTCTCTTAAGCGATCTAAAATAAACTTGTCCCCTTTTCCAAATCCTTTTTCAGCATCGACTAAAAATAAAATTAAATCACTATCCGAAATACTTCCATAACTTTTTTGATTTAATACAGTACCGAGCTTGTCCAACGGTTTGGTAATTCCTGGAGTATCCACAAAAATAATTTGACTATCATCGTCATTATAAATTCCTTCGATAATATGTCTTGTCGTTCCAACTTTATTGGAAGTAATTGCTAAATGTCTTTCCAAGAGGCTATTTAAAAGCGTACTTTTCCCAACATTAGCTCGTCCCATAATACTAACAAATCCACTTTTTACCATACGACACCTATTTTATCAAATCAATAATTTTTGGAAGAAAAATAATGAGTCCGCAAATAAGAGAAGTTCCACTTGCAATAAGAGATGCTGCACTTCCTGTATCTTTTGCAATTTTTGCTAAAGGGTGTTCTTTCAAAGTAACAAGATCGATAGTTGCTTCGATACTACTGTTAATCATTTCACAAGTAATAACACTTCCAATGCATAAAACAAGAACCATAATTTCTTCCATACTAACGGGTAAAAGAAAAGCAAGTAAAAAAACAAGCAATGCTGCAACCATCATAATAAACATATTATGTTCATTTTCAATTGCATAAACAATTCCATCAACAGCATGAAAAAAACTTTTCTTATAACGAACAATTACATTCCCCTCATCTTTTCTTCTTTCTACTTTTTTCATAAATTTACCTCCTTAAAAAACGTCAACCATTTATAATATGGTTACATTCCTTATTGCCTAAAATTCTTTATTTATCTTATTTTTCGCAATAATTCTTATATTTGATATTTTTATAGTATTATCATTATTTTCAAAATGAGAAAATTTTTAACATTCATTTACTATCTTAATTATACAACTTGTTGATTATTCAATCAACTTATTTTCACGAACTTGTTCTTGAAAGTATTCTAAATTTTTAAGACTTTTATTATCTTTTAATGCTTCCATTTGTCTTTTAGCAGAATTATTTAATCGAATAAGCCTCTCTCTTTGAGGAACTTTCTCTTCTATCAATAAGGCATTTGAATTTTGCAAATTATTTAGTATCACTAAATGCAATAAATCAGTATAATCTCGCATATTGCCTTTTTGAGCTAATTCAGGATTATTATCTTTCCATTCTTTAGCAGTCATTCCAAATAACGCAACATTTAAAACGTCAGTTTCTTCGGCGTACACAAATTGTTATTGCTTTTCAGTTAAAGTTGGAACGAGGCAATTCTTAATTGCATCTGTATGAACCACATAATTAACTTTTGATAAAAGTCTAGTAGCACTCCACTCAATATTATATTGATAAGACTCATTCGTTTTTAATCTTTCAAACTCTGTTATTAAGTATAATTTAAACTCTGGTGATAACCAACTAGCAAATTCAAAAGCAATATCTGGATGAGCAAAAGTGCCACCATTATATCTTCCTTGTTTTGAAATTACACCAATGGCATTTGTAGCCGTAATCCATTTCTTTGGGGTCATTACAAAAGCATTCGTTCCTGAATCATTTTTAAACCCATCGAATTCGACGGAATTAAAATCTGAATTATTTATATATTCCCAAGTTCCTAAAAAAAATTGTATTTGTAGTTCTCATCCAGTTTTGAATTATATAATCAGTTCTATCTTTATATCGTGCTAAATCAGTTAGAGAAATATAATTTACTTTCCCAAATACTTCTTATTTCTTTACCATCAAAAAAGATTTGAAATTGTTTCTAATTTGCTATTCACCACTACTTTTACTTTCTTCTATTAACAAATCAAAATCTGATTTATATAATTTATCTTGTTTTATTCTATACTTTTCAAATTCTGTTAATGCTTTATCACAAGC
>CANQHK010000018.1 GCA_947623645.1 uncultured Bacilli bacterium | reverse complement strand
CTACAATCTTCGCCATGTACATCACCTTTTTCGACGTTTATTATATATCAAAAGTAAAAAAAACAAAATACTTTTTACAATATTTACATCTTTTTTAAGAAAATTCTTGAGTTTTTTTTGACTTATCTTTACTCCTATATTATACTTATGGTAGAAAGAAAGGGATAAAAGTGCAAGAAAATTTAATGGATTTAAAAGATACATTAAAAGTAAAAATCACATATATCAGTGATTACATCCAAGAAGAAATACTCGATAGAATTACTCTTCGTGAAATTGCTGTTGGAGGTCTTCTTGCTCTTGGTATTAGTCTTGCTATTGGTGGACATGCTATCCATAAACACATAGAAAGAGTAAATACAACCCCAGAAGAACTCGCAACCATTTTAAATGAAAATGAAAAGCCAATTACAGAACAATTAGCAGAATATTCCATAGCAAAAGAAGAATATGAAACACTCATGAAAGATAAAAATCACAGCGACGAGCAAGAGATTGAAAAAAGAATGGAACTTGTAAATCAAATAAGAGGTCTAACTTCTTCTGCTGATAAACTCATGGAAGAAAAAATAAAGGAAGCCTTTGATCTTGTAGGAACCGATGCCAAAATAACCATTTCAAGAACCGATCGAGGAAGTACACTACCTCCAGAAGATGTCATTATGGTAAACAAAGATCAAGAAACTCTCTATACCTCCAACACATTCCCACAGATTATTAATGAAATCGTAAATTGTAAAGAAGGAATCAGCATATTTGAGGGTAGTGGTAAGCACAAAATTTGGGAAAAAGACATCGATAATTTTGAAAAAGAAGGAACAGGATTATATAATGCAATTATAAAATTATCAGAGAAAAACTTTGTATATGAAAACGGAAAATTAAAAACAATTGATGCCGAAAAGAAAATATAAAAAATATTGAAACTTTTAAATTCAATATTCTTTTTTTATGAAAGCAACAAGAAATAAACTCTATTACAAAAGCAAAAAAAGGAAAGGATCCTTCCAAATTTACTCCTCTCCTTTTTTTCTTTGCATCTTATAAATAAAATTCATAACTACTTTAGTTGGCAAAATCTTAGAAAAGAATCTTGCACATTTCATTTTAAATCCCGGAACAATAACCGTCTTTCCTTTCAACATCGAATCAATAGCATACTTTGCAACAAAAGATGCCGAAAGAGGTTTAACCGAAAAATGAACTCCTGCAACCTGATTAAAATTTGTATCAACAGGTCCTGGGCATAAACAAGCAACTCTTACTTTGCTCTTATTCTTTACAAGTTCATAGTTAACTGCTTCTGATAAACTTCGAACATACGCCTTTGTCGCATAATACCCTGCCATCAAAGGTCCTGGAGCAAAACTTGCCGAAGAACTAACATTCAAAATATAACCAGAATCTCTTTTTTTCATATCCTTTAAAAACAATTTCATAAGAATTTGTAAACTTCGAACATTCAAATCAACCATTTCCATTTCCCTAGAAATTTCTGTTTTTAAAAATTCTCCATAAATCCCAAAACCAGCATTATTCACAAGAATATCGATATTCTCATTCTTAACAAGCACATAAAGACTCTTTAAATTATCGAGAACCATCAAATCCATAACAATAACTTTTGACTTATTCTTTAAAGATTTTTGAAGTTCCTCTAATTTTTCCTTGTTTCTTGCAACAAGAATTGTTTCATAACCAAGCCCATCCAAATACTTAGCAATTTCAAGACCAATACCCGAAGAGGCTCCTGTAATTAACGCTTTCAAAGGCATCACCTCTAACATTATTATACAAATTTTGCAAAATAAAGTATAGTCTTTTTTTACAAATTTCTTGCAATTTTTCTTCTTTTATGATATTATATGGCGACAAATGACTTGATGGAGTTTATACAATCAACCAAGAAATAATGACCAAATATAAAAATTTCAATACATTTCAAAACAATCAAAGGAGATATTCAAATGCGATCAAAAGAACAACTTACCAAAATTAAACGAGCAATTGAAGAAGGAAAGTTACAATTTTATGAAATGGAACTACTTGAGCGATTACGAAATTTAAAATACAATGGTGTCCCTCTTTCAATTCTATTAACTTCTAGCTATTGCACAAATACTTGGTGCTTTCATTATTCATTTTTATTAACAAGAGGAATGGATTCTTACACAATTATTCAAGGTACAACCAGTGATTTTCAACAGTATGGGGATAAGATTTCTCATGGCTGGGTTGAAAAAGATGGATTTGTTTATGATACGACAGATTGTCATAAATGGGCAAAAGAAGTTTATTATGATGTTTTTGAGGCACGTCCTATGATTTCGTATAATGAGGAAAATTGGCAAACAAATCCTTTTTATCTTGAATTAATGAAAGGTTTTGAAATCGATATCCAACCTCTTGTCCTAGAAACTTTTTTTCGAGTATTGGAAGAATTAGAAGAAAAAAAGCCATCTCTTACTCATGATTTTCTATTGAATGAGATTGAAATATACCGCGAACAACACCCAAATACTTTTGATATTTCAAAAGAAAACGTTGCAGTTTTGAAAAAAAGAATGTTTCAAAAATAAAAAGAGGTCCCTATTTTAGTTCCTCTTCAATTCTCATTAATTCATTATATTTGCAGATTCGATCGGTTCTAGACATAGAGCCGGTTTTTATTTGACCTAAGTTGAGTCCTACGGCAAGATGCGCAATCGTTGTATCTTCGGTTTCTCCACTTCTATGAGAAATGATGGTTTTGTACCCGTTTTCTTTGGCAAGATTTATGGTTTCTATTGTTTCGGTGATGGTTCCAATTTGATTTACTTTGATTAAAATAGCGTTTCCAGCATGTTTATCGATTCCCATTTGTAAACATTCTTTGTTGGTTACAAATAAATCATCTCCAACTAGTTGAATCTTGTCTTGAAAAACTTCGGTAATTTTGGTAAATCCTTCCCAATCATTTTCATCGACAGGGTCTTCAACGGAAATAATAGGATACTTGCTTACTAATTCTTGATAATACTCAATTAATTCATCTGTTGTTAAACTTCTGTTTTCTCCTTTTAATACATAACGTTTGCTTGCTGCATCATAAAATTCACTTGCTGCAACATCAATGGCCATTTTTACATCGGTTCCTGGAAGGTATCCTGCTTTTTCGATTGCTTCCATAATGAGTTCGAATCCTTCTTGATTGGATTCTAAATCGGGAGCAAATCCTCCTTCATCTCCAACTCCTGTTGCAAGTCCTTTCTCTTTTAGAACACTTTTTAAAGCATGGAAGACTTCTGAACCAACACGAACTCTTTCTTTCATGGTATCTCTTTGTGGAACAATCATAAATTCTTGAAAGTCTAATTGATTATCGGCATGAGCTCCCCCATTTAAAATATTCATCATTGCAACTGGCAAAGTAGTTCCATCTCCAATATATCTATAAAGAGGTAGACCTTCTGCTTTAGCACTTGCTTTCATGGCTGCCATACTGATTCCAAGAATCGCATTTGCTCCATATTTTGCTTTATTTTTCGTACCATCAGCTTGAATCATTTTTTCATCCAATTCTCTTTGATTCTGAGCATCCACCCCAATTACTAAACTGCGAAGTGGTCCATTGACATTCTCTACTGCTTTTTGAACTCCTTTTCCACCATATCTTTTCTCATTATCTCTTAATTCGATAGCTTCTCTTTCTCCTGTTGATGCTCCACTTGGAACGGAAGCACGCCCCATTGTTCCATCTTCCAAAATCACATCGACTTCAACGGTTGGATTTCCTCTAGAATCTAAAATTTCTCTTCCTATTACATCTTTAATTTTCATCTTTTACCTCCTTTGCATATTTTTTAAATTCTGCCCCTCTTACTTCACATTCTTTGTATTGATCCCAAGATGCACTAGCAGGACTTAATAATATAATATCTCCTTTTTCACTTACTTCATACGCTTTTTGGAATCCATCTTTTAAAAATTCATAGCTATAGGTTGGTATTTTTAAATGGTCTCCAAATTCTTGAACTCTAGCTCTACAACTTCCAATTGCAATAATGGCTTTGACATTTTTCATATATTCTTTGAGTTCGTTAAAATCTTGCCCTCGTTCATATCCTCCTAAAATAATAATCGTTGGCTCGGGAAAAGCAGAAAGAGCAATTTGGGTACACTTGATGTTGGTCGCTTCAGTATCGTTATAAAATTTTCTACCGTTTTTTTCTACGACAAACTCTAAACGATGTTCGACTCCTTGAAACTCTTTTAGAACTTCGCGAATGGTTTCACTTTCTACGCCATATTCTTTTACTGCTAAAATAGCGGCCATAATATTTTCATAGTTATGCATTCCTCTTAACTTTATTTCAGCAAGGTCTATGACTCTTTCATCATAATAATAAATTGCACCATCTTTTATATAGCATCCATTAATCTGATGTTTACTAGAAAAATATTTCGTTGTTGCTTTACAAGTTCTAGCTATTTTCATCACTTCTTCGTTTTCCATATTTAAAATTGCTATGTCTTCTTGACCTAAGTTTTTTAAAAGACGAGATTTTACTTCTTTATAGTGCTCATATGTTTTCATAAATTCAAGATGGGCTTCACTAATATTGGTCATTACCGCAACATTCGGTTTAAATTTATCCAAATTTTCTAATTGTTGGCAGGAAGTTTCCATAACGATCATATCCCCATCTTCCAATTTATCGATGAAACTGCAAAGAGGATATCCAATATTTCCTGCTAAGTGAACTTTCTTCCCAGCTTTTTTTAAAAATTCGTAAATCAAGGTCGTTGTTGTTGTTTTTCCATTGGTTCCAGTAATCGCAATCATTTGAATATTCTTATCTTCCGGAATAGAAAGATAGGCCATCTCTACTTCGTTGATTACCGGGATATTTAATTCGTGCGCTTTTAAAACATAAGGATGATCGATGGGTACACCGGGATTTTTGATTAAATAATCCACTCCTTCTTCGATTAAATTTTCTGGATGACTTCCTAAAATAAATTCTACTCCAAGTTTTTCTAACTCTTCTTTCTTTTCTTTATAATCTTCTTGTAGAGGTTTCCCATCATTTAATAAAACTTGGTTGTTTCTCTGAATTAAAAATTTTGCTGCTTCATAACCACTTCGAGCAAATCCTAAAATCACAATTCTTTTATTTTCAAACATAATTTCACTCTCCATTTTCTTATACTATTATATTTTATAAGAATCTTTTTTATTTTCTTCCTTTTCCTTATTTTGATAACATTCTTGAATATTTCTATTTATAAGACTCTTTTTCTGTTCTTCTAGAGGATTTAAAAGAAACAAAAATCCTTCATTAAAAAACATAAATTGAAAGTTTATCGTCCATGCTAATAATAATACTTCGATCATATAGAAGTATTGATTTGCTTTCTTTTGAGAATTCTTTTTAATAAAGAGGGAATAAATGATTAAAAAAGATACAGCTATGTTTCCAATAAAATTTGTACGGACAAGTTCCAAAAAATCGATTTGAAAAACACACCGACCATTCCATACGGGACCTAGGAGATGCAAAATACAAATTGCTAATGCATATTTTCCCATTCTTGTGATTGTATCTTTCTTTTCAATCATCTTCTTCACCCTAGTTTTATTATACAATTTCTCCTCTTTTTTTACAATAGTTTGCATTTTTATTTATTTTATGCTATAATATTCTCTTCTTTATGGGAGGTGAAGGGATGAAGCTCGTATATTTAGACAAAGATATTTTTGATCACTTTGCAAACAATCATCGATATCGTACTTTTCAACAAACTTCAGAATATGGAGATTTAATGGAAAAAAACGGTTTTCAAGTTTACTATCTTGGTTTTTTAAATAATGCTGGAAGTTTAGTTGGTGCAACTCTACTCTTATATCAAAAAGCTTTCTGGTTTTACAAGTACGGTTATGCTCCAAGTGGATTTCTAATGGATTATACGGATTATGATACAGTTCATGAAATCACCATTCGACTTCGTAAATTTCTACATCAAAACCACTTTATCTTTTTTCGAATCGATCCTCCTATTCATTGTTCCAAACGAGATCGAAAAGGAAATATTATCTCTTACAATCCGGAAATCAATAATATTATGGAGATTTTACAAGCGAGCGGTTATCAGCATAAAGGATTCAATTCTTTTTTTGAGGGAACAAAAGCAAGATTTAATGCTGTTGTAGAACTTCACACAACAAATGAAAAATTATTACAAACTTTTAGTAAACAAACAAGAAATAAAATTCACAAAGCGGATAAATCAGGAGTTACCGTTTATAAAGCAAGTATTTCTGAACTTCCGATTTTTTATGAATTTATCAAAAGAAAATATCCAAGAAAGATAGAATACTACCGAGAGATTATGGAATGTTTTGGGTCCGATGCAGAACTTTATCTTGCGAAAATTGATGCTCATAAATTCGTTTCGAATACCAAAAATGCTTATGAAAAAGCACTTCTCAAAAGCGATGATTTATCTGCTAAATTGCAAAGTAAAAATACCAAAGGAAAAGATGTAAGAAAAATTATCAACCGAAAAATGGAAGCAGATAAAGTATTTGCTCAAGAACAAGGAAATTTAGGAAGAGCAACTCAACTTTTTCAAGTTCGACCAGAAGGAATTGTCATTGGTGGTGCTCTTGTTCTTAAGAAAAAACCAGAAGTATTCTTATTTATCGAAGGATTTGATCAAAAATATAGAAGTTTTAACCCCAATTATTATCTAAAATGGTATTTGGTTCAAAAATTTAATAAAGAAAACTATCAATATTTTAATTTGAATGCGATCGTTGGGGAGTTTCAAGAAAAGAACAAGTATTCTGGTTTAAATGAAATGAAATTAGGTTTTGCCTCAAGTTCTGTTGAATACATTGGAGAATTTGATTATATTATTAATCCTTATGCTTACCGCTCGTATTTAAAAAGATGTGCTAAAAAGAAAAAAAGGACGGGTCAATAATTTGAAACCGTTCTTTTATAATACAAAATTTCCATTTTCAAAAACTTTTATTTTTTGTTGATCATGAGTAATTCCAGTAATTTCTAAATCTTTCGTTCCTACCATGAAATCTGTGTGCATTACGGATTGATTAATTTCCTCTTTTAATAGTTCTTCTTTGGTCATTGTTTCTCCATTTTCTATACATCCTTGAAAACCATCTCCTAGAGCAAGATGACAAGATGCATTTTCATCAAATAAAGTATTGTAGAAGACAACATTTAATAAAGAGATTGGTGAATTGTACTCTACGAATGCAACTTCTCCTAAATAACAAGAATTTTCTGCTGAAAAAACTAGTTTTCTTAAAATTTCTTCTCCTGTTTCTGCTCCTAGATTGATAACTTTTCCATCTTTAAATTCTAGATAAAATTTATCAATTAACATACCATTGTAAATCAGTGGTTTAGAACTATAAACAATTCCGTTTACTCCCGTTCTCTTTGGAGATGTGAAAACTTCTTCACTTGGCATATTGACGATTTCATCTTTACCATTAATTTTTTCGGATGCGGACTTCCAAATATGATTTTCGGGAAGTTCAATTTTTAAATTCGTTCCTAAAGAATTTTTATATTCTAACATTTGGAAATGATATTCATTTAAAAGTTGCGTTCTCTTTCTTTTTAATTCTAACTTTCGATTCCATTCTTCAATTGGATTTTCTTGATCAATTAAGCAACAGCAAAAGATTAAATTCCACAATTTTTCTTTTGAATTTTTGTCATCAGGGAACATTTTATCTGCCCATTTTTGCGTTGGTACACTAGCGATGCACCATGAAATTTTATCCTTGGATTGCTTTTCTCGGTAAAGTGGAGCCGATGTTCTATAAAAAAGTCCTGTTTTTTCGATTTTTTCTGGAGCGATTTTATCACTTCCATCCACTTCCCCTGCAATTAACTTTAGAATTACGGCATTCTTTTTTGCATATTGATCATAAATCGATTTATTCCAAAAAGAACTTTTATATAAATCGTCTAACTCTAAATGTTCTAGTTGAATGTTCTTTAAATCTTCATCTTCATAGTCAAAATAAATGTCTTTTATTCCTACTTCATACGCTTTTCTTGCAAGGACTCTTATAAAATCAATACTTTCTATTGGAGCATTAATAATCATAGAGGTTTCATTTTGAATATTCAGACATTTTTTTAAAAGTAACTCTGCATATTTTTCATATTGTTCGTTCATTTTCTTCTCCTATCGAAAAAAAAGAGTTTGCCATACAACAAACTCTTTTATATTGTGTTTTGATTATTCAACAATTTCGCTAACTACACCAGCACCAACAGTACGTCCACCTTCACGGATAGAGAATTGAGTACCTTGTTCGATAGCAATTGGGTGAATAAGTTCTACTGTAATAGAAACGTTGTCTCCTGGCATTACCATTTCAACACCTGCTGGTAACTCGATAACTCCAGTTACGTCAGTAGTTCTGAAATAGAATTGAGGACGATAGTTTGCAAAGAATGGAGTATGACGTCCACCTTCTTCTTTGCTAAGTACATAAACTTCTGCTTTGAATTTTGTATGAGGTGTAACGCTTCCTGGTTTTGCAAGAACTTGACCACGTTCTACTTCTTCACGAGCAATACCACGTAATAATACTCCGGCATTGTCTCCTGCTTCAGCATAGTCTAATTGTTTACGGAACATTTCAATTCCTGTAACAACGGTTGATTGTGTAGGTCTAATACCAACGATTTCAACAGTGTCGTTTAATTTTAATTGTCCACGTTCTACACGTCCTGTAACAACAGTTCCACGTCCAGTGATTGTGAATACGTCTTCAATACTCATTAAGAATGGTTTTGTATTGTCACGTTCTGGAGTTGGAATCCAAGTGTCAACTGCATCCATTAATTCATCGATTGCAGCTTCATATTTAGGATCTCCTTCAAGAGCTTTTAGAGCAGATCCACGAATAATTGGAGTGTTATCTCCATCGAAATTGTATTCGTTTAATAAGTCACGAATTTCCATTTCTACTAATTCTAATAATTCTTCATCATCAACCATATCACACTTGTTCATGAATACTACCATTTTAGGTACACCAACTTGACGAGCAAGTAAGATGTGTTCACGAGTTTGTGCCATAGGTCCATCGGTTGCTGCAATTACTAGAATTGCTCCATCCATTTGTGCTGCACCAGTAATCATGTTCTTTACGTAGTCAGCATGTCCTGGACAGTCTACGTGAGCATAGTGACGTTTTTCAGTCTGATACTCAACGTGTGCAGTATTGATTGTAATACCACGTTCTCTTTCCTCTGGAGCTTTATCGATGTTTGCATATGAAGTATATTCAGCCCATGCAGGATTTTTGTCGTGTTGACGTTTTGTAATAGCTGCTGTTAAAGTAGTTTTACCATGGTCAACGTGTCCAATTGTACCAATGTTAACATGTGGTTTTGAACGATCAAATTTTTCTTTTGCCATTTTTATTTCCTCCTTTTTTAATTACTCTTATATTTTATCTAACAATTGGAAATATTTCAACTGTTTTGATAACTTTTTTGAGATTTTTTCTATAGAACGAGAAGGCAACTCTCGATTCTACCTTTTAATTTCCACTTTTCTTAATAATTTCTTCGGCAATATTTCTAGGTACTTCTTCATAATGGTCAAATTGCATAATGAAGTTTCCACGTCCTTGTGTATTGGAACGTAAGCTTGTTGCATAACCAAACATTTCAGAAAGTGGTACCATCGCAGAAAGCTTAATTGCATTTCCTTGGTTTTCTTGTCCTAGAGGTTTACCACGACGAGCTGTTAAATCTCCCATAACGTTACCGAAGTATTCGTCTGGTACTGTAACATCCACTCTCATGATTGGTTCTAATAATACTGGGTTACATTTATTCTTTGCTTCTTTTAGAGCAAAGCTTGCGGCAATTTTGAAAGCCATTTCGTTGGAGTCAACATCATGGTAAGAACCATCAAATAATGTTGCCTTGACGTCAATCATAGGGTATCCAGCAAGAACACCTGTTTGAAGAGCCTCCTGTAATCCTTTGTCAACGACAGGAATGTATTCACGAGGAACAACACCACCAACGATTGCATCAACAAATTCATATCCTTTGTCTGGATTTGGTTCAAATTTAACCCAAACGTGTCCATATTGTCCACGTCCACCAGATTGTTTAATATATTTTCCTTCACAATCTGCTGCAACGCGAATGGTTTCACGATAAGCAACTTGTGGTTTACCAATATTGGCTTCTACTTGGAATTCTCTTTTCATTCTATCAACTAGAACGTCTAAGTGTAATTCACCCATACCAGCAATTATTGTTTGACCTGTTTCTTGATCTGTATGAACACGGAAAGTTGGATCTTCTTCAGCTAATTTTTGAAGAGCGATTCCCATCTTTTCTTGGTCTGCTTTGGTCTTTGGTTCTACTGCAACCTCAATAACAGGTTCAGGGAATTCCATAGATTCCAAAATAACAGGTTTCTTTTCATCACAAAGAGTATCTCCTGTTGTTGTATTTTTAAGTCCTACTGCTGCAGCAATATCTCCTGTATAAACGTCGGTGATTTCTGTTCTGTTATTGGCATGCATTTGTAAGATTCGTCCAATTCTCTCTTTTGAATCTTTCGTAGAGTTTAAAATGTAAGAACCACTTGATAAGTGTCCTGAGTAAACTCTGAAGAATGTTAAACGTCCAACAAATGGATCGGTCATAACTTTGAATGCTAAAGCTGAGAATGGTTCATCATCAGATGGATGTCTTTCAATTGCATTTCCATGTAAGTCTGTTCCTTTAATTGCTGGAATGTCTAATGGACTAGGTAAATAGTCAACAACAGCGTCCAACAATAATTTAACACCCATGTTTCCTAAAGCTGTACCACACATTACAGGGAAGAATTTAACTTCCAATGTACCTTTACGGATAGCACGTTTAATCATATCTACTGTAATTTCTCCACCTTCAAGGTAGTTTTCCATTAATTCATCATCGTATTCAGCAACAGCTTCAATTAAGTCCGTTCTCTTTTGCTCAGCAATCTCTTTTAAGTCTGCTGGAATTTCGATCTCTGTATAATCTTCTTCTTGTTTTCCATCATAATGATATGCTTTCATGGTAACTAAATCGATGACTCCATTAAATTCGCTTTCTGCTCCTATTGGCCATTCGATTGGTTTTGCATTTACTCCAAGTCTTGAATCAATGGTTGATAAAGTATACTCGAAGTTTGCCCCCATTTTATCCATTTTGTTCGCAAAGATTAGACGAGGTACGGAAAATTCTGTTGCTTGACGCCATACAGTTTCTGTTTGTGGTTCAACTCCTGCTTGAGCATCTAGAAGTGCTACCGCTCCATCGAGTACTCTTAAGGAACGACTTACTTCAACCGTAAAGTCTACGTGTCCTGGAGTATCAATAATATTAAAACGATATCCTTTCCAATAAGCTGTTGTTGCTGCAGAAGTGATGGTAATACCACGTTCTTGTTCTTGTTCCATCCAGTCCATTTGGCTTGCACCATCATGGGTTTCACCAATTTTATGGATTTTCTTTGTATGGAATAAGATTCTTTCTGTACAAGTGGTTTTACCAGCATCAATATGTGCCATAATTCCAATATTTCTTGTTTTTAATAATGATGTATCACGAGCCATAATTTAATTCCTTTCCTACCAACGATAATGTGCGAAAGCCTTGTTTGCTTCTGCCATTCTGTGGGTATCTTCACGTTTTTTAACAGCTGCACCTGTTCCATTCGATGCATCTATAATTTCATTTGCAAGATTTTCGGCCATACCTTTACCACCTCTAAGTCTTGCATAATTTACTAACCAACGAAGTCCTAATGCTTGGCTTCTTTCCTTGCTAACTTCACTTGGTACTTGATAATTTGCTCCCCCAACACGACGAGATTTTACTTCCAATAATGGTTTAATATTTTCAAGTGCTTGATTAAATACTTCGAGTGGGTCTTTTCCAGTTTTTTCTTTTACAATATCAAAAGCTTCATAAAGAATCGTTTGAGCTTTTCCTTTTTTACCATCTAACATGATACGGTTAATAAGTTTCGTTACAACTTTTGAGTTATATATAGGATCTGCTAAAACATCTCTTTTGGTTGCACGTCTTTTACGCATGTTATTTTCCTCCTTTCAATTGGTTCCTTTTATTTTTTAGGTTTTTTAGCTCCGTATTTGCTACGTGCTTTTTTTCTGTCTTTTACTCCAGCAGTATCAAGTGTTCCACGGATAATATGGTAACGTACACCGATTAAGTCTTTAACACGTCCACCACGAATAAGTACAACACTGTGCTCTTGTAAGTTGTGCCCTTCTCCAGGAATATAAGTATCTACTTCTTTTCCATTTGAAAGACGAACACGCGCATATTTTCTTAGTGCTGAGTTCGGTTTCTTTGGTGTTTTTGTTCCAACACGAGTACATACTCCACGTTTTTGTGGAGAAGAGGTTTCGGTTGTTTTTCTTTGAATTGTGTTAAGTCCAATTCCTAGCACTGGTGCTTTACTTTTTCTTACCTTATCTTTTCTGTTTTTTCTTACTAATTGTTGAATTGTAGGCATGATTTATCTCTCCTTTCCTTTACACATATCCAGGTGTATCATTTTGTTTCATTAAATTAAGCTTTGCAAAATGCAAAACCTAAATTAACATAAGCGAATTTACTATAACACTTTGAAGAATCAAAGTCAAGAACTTTTTTTAAAATTTATATAAATTTAATCCAATTTCTTCTGAAAATTCTCTCTCTACTTCAGTATCAAGTGATGTTACATAAAGTTCGCAGGTTGCAGAAATCCGGCATTCATTTAGATGTCCACCAAATACTTGCATATCTTTATTTGCTACTGTAATGTGCACATGAAGATAATTTTCCCCGTCTTTTGTGGAAATATTTCCGACTAAGGAAGTGATTTCTAATGGTTCTTCAAAAACTTTAGAGTGATATTCTTTTTCAACAACATCAAAAAGTCCTACTTTTACATAGTTTGCTGCTCCTAGGCCATAAACACTTCCGACTTTAATCTTTTCTTTTTCACATAATTCTTTTAATTTTGTAAGAACTTCTTCTCCTTTATCCATTCTTACAACATATTGATTATTGATTTTTTTATATTCCATAATTTTTCCTCCATAGATTATTATAACACAAATTTCTATTGATAGTAAAAAAAGAAAACACAAGAATCGTATTTTCTTTCGTTAATTGTATACACTTTTGGTTAATTCTTCTACTGCTGTTAGAATATAGGATATTTTATACCAAGTCTGATAATTGGCTTCTCCTGTTTGTGAAAGAGAAAAGACTTTTTGAAAAGTTCTTACAGCATTGGCAGTTTGGCTATCAAAAAATCCATTTGGATTTTCTATTTTAGGAATTCCTGGATAACTTCCTCGAATATAGTTTAGTGAATTTTGTAGGACATAAACGTCCTGGCTACAATCTCCCTGTTTTAAAGTCGATGTAAAAGAATACGGATAACTTTCTGTTACTTCTGCTTCATAAATGTTCACTGCATTTCCATAATAATTTCGAAGAATTTGGAGAGCATCGTAACCTCGATCCCCTAATTCTTTGGATCCCCATTGACTTAAATAACCGCTTTCTGATGTTTCACTTTTATAATGTGCAAGTAATGGCTCCATTCTTATTCCACTTCTTATATAATTATTAAAAATTTCATCGACAATATTTGAAATTGGTTCAAAGATGGTTCCGTTTTTTGTATATTTTTGGTCATAACTGGTTGTTGATGTAATCGTAAAATTATAGCCCCGACTTCGATACCATTCGGTATAAATTCGATTGAGTGCAAAAGAAATAATTGCTAAGACATTGGCTTTGATAGTCTCTCTTGGCCATGTACTATAAATTTCACTACTTGCTACATTTTTTATATAATCAATAAATGGTACGGTGTAATTGGGAGCATTGTTATTGCTTGGAACTCCATCATGAACGACGATTGTTTGTGGAACTAAAACTTCTTTTAAAACAATCGGTGCTATGTTTTGTTCACTGGCGTCTTCTGCCGAAATACTCGGGGAATACTCTCCCCATAAAGTATTGGGAGAAATGTCTTCGGTTGTACCCTCTTGATTTTCATCGATTGATGTCATGTATACATCTTGTATGGAAGTCACTCCATCGAATATTTGAACCCCGTTGATTGTTGTTGGAGTAAGTCCTAAAGCAGTTACTTCTAAATCGTAGGTTTCATAAGGACGAACCTCATATTGTTCTTCTTCGGAATAACTTTTATCAACTGTATCTAACGTTATTTCCCCTGTTTGACCATTTTCATCGGTTACGGCTCGAGCAATTTCGTTGGTTCCTTTTAAAACTCTAACGGTCGCATTTTTTACCGGGTTTGCAATCGTATCACTATAAACATTTACTTTTAAATATCCCTTTGCCATGTTTCACCTCTCTACATTATATTCATATCTTTTCCTAGAATACATATAATTTTATCGAGGTGAAAAGGTTGATATATGAGCGTTTAGAAATTGGAGATGTCGGGGATTCTGTTAAGATTTTACAAGAGAAGTTGAAAATTCTAGGGTTTTATAATGCCGTTATTACAGGAAGTTTTGGCCTTTCTACTTTAGCAGGAGTTGAAGCTTTTCAAAGAGAAAATGGATTGGAAGTAACTGGAATCGTCGATGAAGAAACCTGGGAGAAACTT
>CANQHK010000017.1 GCA_947623645.1 uncultured Bacilli bacterium | reverse complement strand
TTCTTTGTTCCTTGGTTAATCGTTTACCTTTACCAGTGGGAATAGAATTAATATCTATATTTTCTCTTACAATATATCCTTTTATTAATTCATTAAATTGGAATGATTTAATCAATTTTTTATCTTTAAATTCTATATTCATCTTTAATAATAATTCTTTAATTTTAATATCTAACTTTTTATGATAAGTTGTTGGCTTCCACACAAATTTATACTTATTAGCATTAGCTTCTATTTTAGTACCATCATTATATTGAGTATCTATATTAATGTTAAGTTCAGTAATTATTGTCTTTGTAATACTAGTAAATATTTCATATTGATAAGGAAGTATATATTTATTTATAAATTTTCCTATAACAGCATGATTAGGACTTTTTTGTTCCATTATATACATAACTCTTAAATCAAATTTACATAAATCTTCTATTTCTCTCACTGTACCTTTAAATTTTGAAAAGCAATAAATAATGGTTGCTATTAAATTAAATGGATTATATTCAGGATTTCCAGCATTTGTTTTTTTATATTTTTTCTGTTCTTGTTCAATTAATTTTCCAATTCCAGATTTATTTAAAATTTCAATAAATTTATCAATTTTTTCATATTCCTCACAACATTTATTTGAGGGGACTATGAAAATGGATCTTTTTATGTTAAAATAATTCATGTGATACCTCATTTCTCTAGACAAGAATATTGTATCACATTACGCTGAAACTTTATAGTTTCGGCTTTTTTTATTTTCATTTTACTTACAAACAAAAAGAGACTGATACAAAATCAATCACTTAATTTTGAGACAGCCCCTTTTTTACTGAAATAAAGTGCCAAATATAACCAGAATTATGTAAATTAAGAGAATATTTAGGAAAATGTCGAAATTTGTAGTATTTTATGTTATAATGTTAGATATATAGGATTAGGTAGGGTGATAAAGTGGAATTAATAAGAATTAATGATGTAACCAAACAGTATAAAAATGGAGTTACGGCTCTATATGATATAAATTTAAAAGTAAGAAAAGGAGAATTTGTTTTCGTTATTGGTGGAAGTGGAAGCGGAAAGTCAACTTTGATAAAAACTTTATATCGAGAAGAAAAACCAACAAGAGGAGACGTTTTCATCGGTGGAATTAATGTAAAGAAATTAAGAAATGGGCGAGTATATAAATTAAGAAGAAAACTGGGAATTGTCTTTCAAGATTATCGACTTTTACCAAAATTAAGTGTTTATGAAAATGTTGCTTTTGCAATGGAAGCAATTGGAGCGAAAAAGAAAGATATTCAAGTAAAAACTTTAAGGGCACTTGAGTTAGTTGGACTCAAAGGAAAGGTTCGAAATTATCCAGATGAGTTATCTGGAGGAGAACAGCAAAGAGTTGCAATCGCAAGAGCAATCGTTAATGAACCAAAACTACTTCTTTGTGATGAACCAACGGGAAACTTGGATCCAGAAATGAGTATGGAAATCATGAAAGTTCTAGAAGCAATCAATGAAGAAACTAAGACGACCATTATTATGGCAACTCACGATAAAGAAATTGTCAATAAAATGGGGAAAAGAGTTATTGTTTTAAAAGAAGGTCGCCTTGTAAAAGACTATGAGAAAGGAAAATATAAAAATGAAGATATTTAGAATGTTAGGAAGAAATGTAAGAGATGCCTTCCGTAGTGTATTCCGAAATTTTTCCTTATCTCTTGCAGCAATTACTTGTATCACAATCACATTAATTATCGTTGCTATCGCACTCCTTGCTTCCTTAAACATCAATAATTTTACAAAAGTAATCAAAGAGGATGTAACCGTTGTTGTATTTATTAAAAAAGAGGTAGGAGAAGAACAAATCGCAGCGATTCGAACACAGTTAGATAATATGAATAATATTGCTTCTATAACTTATAAATCCAAAGCAGAGTTACGGCAAGAAATGGAAGCTTCTTCGAGTAAGTTAGCCTCCGCAATGAAAGCTTGGGGGGAAGAAGAAAATCCACTAAGAGATACGTTTGAAATTAAAGTAACAGAGCTAGAACAAATTGGAACAACAGCAGACAATATTAAGAATATCGATGGAGTAGAATCGGTAAACTATGGAGAAACGATGATTAATCAATTTTTATCTGCTTTTCGAGTAGTTAAAAAAGCAACTGTTCTCGCTGTTATTATGTTGATAGTAGTAATTGTATTTTTAATTGTAAACACGATAAAACTTACGATTTTCTCAAGAAAAAGAGAAATTTCAATTATGCGTTTAGTAGGAGCAAGTAACTTATCGATAAAAATGCCTTTTGTAATTGAAGGAATGGTCTTAGGAATGATTGGTTCCATTATTCCAATATTAATAATAATTTATGGGTACTATGCATTTTATCAACATTTTGGTGGGCAAATATTCTCTCCGCTTATTCGTTTAATCACCCCTGAACCATTTGTTTATGGAATCTCTCTTGTTGTATTATTGATTGGAATGATTGTTGGTGTTATTGGTAGCTATCAAGCAGTAAGGAAGTATTTAAAGATATGAAAAAGAAATTATATAGTTTATTTTTATTCATAGCAATCTTTGCTATTCTTCCAACCAATGTATTAGCAGAAGAATTAACTTTTGGAAAAGTACAAGATGATTTAACGAAAGCTCAAAATGAGTTAAATGCCAATAATCAAGCCATTCAAAATAAAGAAGATCAAATCGATGTAAACAATGCCACAATTAATTCTCTAAAAAATCAAATCACTGCTATGGGAAAAGAAGCAGATGATCTTCAAAAAGAAATCGTCGATGCCAATGCAGAAATTGAAAGCAAAAATGTTCAATCCCAAGAAGTTATTGCTTATCTTCAAATGAGCCAAGGAGAAAATGCTTACCTTGAATATATTTTTGGCGGAGATTCTATAAAAGATTTGATTTACCGTTTGTCTGTAGTAGAGCAAATTACAGAATACAATGATAAGATAATTACAGATATGGAAAACTTAATTACGAAAAACGAAAATCGAAAAAAAGAACTTGCTCAAAAGCAAGAAGAATACGAAAAAAAGACAGTTGATTTAAATAATGAAATCGGGAAATTAAATAGTTCTATTGCGTCTTTAGGAGAGCTTTCTCCAAGTCTAGAACAACAAGTTAAATCTAAAAAAGAGTTAGTGGATTATTATAAATCTCAAGGATGTAAAAACAGAACCGACGTTATTGGAAGAGATTGTGCTGTAACTCAAAGCAATGCTACTTTTTTAAGACCAATGACCTCTGGATACGTAACCAGTTTTGTAGGATATCGATGGGGAAGTCTTCATAGAGGAATTGACTTAGGAAGTTCTACAGGAAGAAATACACCACTATATTCGATTGGAAATGGAGTTATTACCAGTGTTTATCACGATTCTTATGGAGCTCTATGTTTAATCATTCAATATAAAACAACGAGCGGACAATATTATTCCGCTTTATATGCCCATCTTAGTAGATATGGTCCAGGAATTTATGTAGGTATGAAAGCAAAAGAAGTAACTAGTAATACAATTGTTGGTTATATGGGAGATACTGGTCATGCTTTTGGAGTTCATTTGCATTTGGAAGTATATCCATGTAGATTATATGGAGATAACAATTGTAGTACTTGGAATAAATATGTAAGTTTTGCAACAAGTAAATTCAAAAGTGGATATAAAGGAGCATCCAGCGTCATTAGTTTTCCAAGTAAAACTTATCAAACTTGGTATAGTAGATAAAAAGACCTGCTGATAAATTTCAGCAGGTTTTGAATGCAAAAAAAGTAATAAAGTAGCAGAAAAACAAACGAAATGGTCTAATTTTAATATAAAAGAGGATTTTTTAAGTTTATATAGAAGGATAAAATTGTTAAAATAATAGCTCCAATGATTAGAATGTTTTTGTGCTGATGAAAAAAATCAGTAAGAAATGAGGTATGATGCAAAAACTCATAGGTCTTGATAACAAAACAAATTAATGCTCCTAAAAAAATAGGAATGGTTAAAATATTATATTGTAAAGATTTCTTTAAATTCCATTCCAAAAAGAGAGCTTTAAAACTTCGAGTGATTCCATATCCAGGACATGGTATATGGAAAAGATTATAAAAAGGACAAAGGGGAAGATGAAAAAAAATAGAAATAAAAATATAAAATAAGGAAAAAGAAAGTGCACCAACCATGCACTTCAATTTTTTCATTCTTATAACACCATCGATAAGGTTGCCATGTTCTTTCTTTTACTTTTCCAGTAATTAAGAACCAATCAACGATTGTTAGTATACCACATCCACCGAAAGTTAAAAGTTTTAATACTCCCATTCCAATATCTCCAATCATGAAACGATCAATTCCGCGACTTCCAAGAAAAATTTTAGGAAAAACTATGAAATAAAATTAAACTCTGCTATAATATCAACTGAAGTAACAGCAATAAATTAGAAATTATTTTAGAAATTACTCTAACGAAAAAATGATATAAAGAAAGGATTACGACATAAGGCGAAAAAGGCAAAATAAAAAATATAGAAGAATAAAAATCAAAGGAGGGTTTAGATGTCAAGAAATGTTTATTACAAAGATGGAATTCCTTTGAAAAAGTATTGTCATGATAATGGTATTAGTTATTGTAAGATAATAGCAAGAATTCAAAATCTAAAAGGTACTATGTCAAATTTAGGTATACAAGAATTAGTAGACAAAGCAATGGAAGAATTTACGGATCCACGTTGTCGTTTTTTTATAATGGTATTTCTTTAAATAAATACTGTAAGGAACAGGGGTTAAATTATAATAGTATTAGAAGAAAAATTATTAACATGACTTCTCAAAAAGAAGTTGAAGATACAATAAATGCCTGTATAGAAGCTGGTCCTAAAAAGCCTAAACCTTCCTATAAAGTAGATGGTTTAACTTTAAGAAAATATACATTATTGCATGGCTATGTTTATCCAACAATGAGGACATATGTTCAAGAAATAAGAAAAAAATATCCTAATAAAAGTGATAATGAAATAGCTTTACTTGCAGTAAAACATTATGAAGAAAATCATATTTTTAAAGAATTATGGTTTTATAAAGGAGAAAGATTAATTGATTATTGTAAAAGAAATAATTTAACTTATCAGTCGATTTTGTCTTATTTACAACATATGGATATAAAAGATAGTAAGAATATACCAGAGGAGGCTATGGAATTAGCTATTAAAAAATATTATATAAAAATTAGAAAAGATTCTTTTGAAAAGTTAAAATTTTGTCATGAGGAAGAAGAATTTAAAGAAATAAGTAATCTTTTAAATATTGATTGGGATTCAGTCAAATTAGTAATGAGTTTTAATTTTGATTATTTAAGAGCGATTTATTTTGTTTGGTATTTTGGTAAAGAAAAAGAAGGCTTCATTAAACTTGATAAAAGAAGAATCGAAACGGTCTATCATTGTCTTAAGAAAGTTGATTTATTGGAAATAAATTTTTTGTTAGGTTATTACTATGCAGGTATATATGATACGAAACAATTAATCTATAATAAATTGTTTTTTAGTGTAAGAAAGATTGTAACTGATTTAGTTAAGATTTATGAAATTAAATTTAATTCTGATTATCATGAAGAATTAAATGCAGAAGCTAATATGCTAATATTTGATTTTATTAATAGAACGAATTCACGTTATTTAGGCCAGATTATTTCATATATGAATGCTTATATAAAGGGTTGTTTAAAAAGAAAAATAATTCGTGATTTGTCAGAACAAGAAAAAGATAGTTTAAATAAAATGGCTTACCGAAATAGTAATAAAGAAGTAATTGATACCATAGCAATGAAACCAATTATTGATACATCTTATTTTAGTGATGATATGATAAAAATAATTAAAAGTCTAGATAAAATTGAACAAAGATATATTATCTTAAAATTTAAAGAGTTATATGAAGATGAAGAAATAGCAAATTTATTGGGTATTAGTTTAGAACAAGTTTTAGAATTAAGAGAAAAAACTTTAGAAAAACTAAGACAAGATGAAAATATTAAATTGTTAAAAAAATTACAATAATTTATTTTATAAAAAAATTTATAGATGATAATATGTTTCGATTTCATAATCTTAAACACACTTATTCTACTTTACTTTTAATCAATAACTTTGATTTAAAAGCAGTATCAGAATTACTAGAACACACATCAACAGTTATTACATCTAATGTCTATTTTGATAAAAATAAGATAGTTATTGATTGTACTAATGAAATGTATAATTAGATAAATAGAGTTAAAACTAAAGAAGATTTTTACATAAATTTACTAAAAAATAAAAATAATAACAGGGAAATATCTGATGCTATTGTTAATTTACAATTTAAAATATGTATGCTATAATACTACTAAAATATTTTTAGGGGAGATTTTAATAATATGAAAAACAATGAAACTAGAGAACTAAAGACGAAAGAAAGTAAACTGAATATCCATCAGAGCAAATATGATTATATGCTTGAAAGTAGCAAAAATCACATGAATAATATTGCTTTAACTTTTGGAGATAAAAAAATTACCTATGAAGAATTATTTGAATCCATAGATAAATATGCAAAAATATTATATTCTAAAGGAATAAGAAAGGGAGATTTAATAGGAGTTTGTACTCTTAATACACCAGAAGCAGTCTATCTTCTTTATGCGTTAAATAAAATAGGTGCAGTAGTTGTTGGTTATAGTCCATTTGATAATAAAGAAAAAATAAAAAATGATATTTATTTAACCATGCCAAAAATGGTTATAACTACTGATTTTTCATATGGTAATTTTAAAGATTTGGAAAAGTCTTTGAATATTTCAACCATTCTTTATTCTTTGGTAGAATCCAGTAATAATTGGAAATTAAAATTAGGATATCATTTCATGCAAATTAAGAATGGTAATTTTACATTAGTCAAGGATAAAAGATTAAAACATTTACTAAAATTAAATTATGATGGATTAACATTACCAGATACACCATATATTGATGGCGAATTAAGTGATATTATGTTTACAGGAGGTTCTTCTGGAGTTCATAAAGGTGTTGAATTAAATGATGTTGGTTTAAACTCTGAAATTGAAGGGATGAAGCAACTATATGATGAAAATTTTTTTGATGGAAAAACATATTTAGGACAAATACCCGTAGGACATATGGCATTTGGAAGATCTATTCTCCATTCTGCTTTAACGAATAATATGACATTTGCATTAACATTGAAAGCAATGCCAAATGATTTTTATGAAGAATTAGTTAGAACACAAGCAAATGGTGCATCGGGTGGACCCCCTCATTGGACATCGTTAATTGAAAAGAAAAATGGAGTTTATGTTCCAAAAAGTAATTTGAAACCCAATACGTTAACAAATCTACAAGTTACATTCTCTGGAGGAGAAGCAAAAAAAGAATCAACAGAAGGAGCTATTAATGAAGCATTGGCTTTTTGTGGTAGTACAGCAAAACTTGGAGATGGATTAGGAGCTACGGAAACATGGGGTTCCAATATACTAAATACAGGAAATTATTTTAAAGAAGGTATGCTGGGAGTTCCAATCCCAACATTAAAGGTAAAACTTATCAATCCAGAAACTGGATTAGAAGTAAACAAAGGGGAAAGAGGAATTGTATATCTTTCAGGACCTTCTATTATGATTGGATATCATAATAATCCAGAGGAAACTGCAAAAGTCATTTCTTATGATGAAAACGGAACGAAATGGTTGAATTTAGGGGATTATTTAAAAGAAGATCATGATGGTTTCTATAAGTATGTGGGAAGACAAAAAAGAAATTTTGTTTGTGGATGTGATAATATTTATCCAGAACAAATAGAGGAATTATTATTATCTTTACCAGAAGTAAGAGAAGCGGTTATTACACCAATATCGGATGACATATTACAATTTCTCCCAAGCTATCATATATCATTATATTCAAGTGATATTGATTATAAAGAATTTGAAGATAAAATGAAACAGTTAATTACAAAAAATATTGGGGAAAGTGCTTTGCCTAGTAAAATCAATTATACAACTGATCCTCTAGTTAGAATGGCAAATTCTAAAATAGATTTAGAATACTATAAAAAACAGGATGTTGAATCTAACATAAAAGTTAAAACTTTGAAAAAAGAAATGAATTGACTATATACAAATTCACATATAGACTTTTGTAAGAAATAGCAAACTTCCCTGAAATTATGTTATAATATACTATATAATAATAGATTGAGGTGTAGTTATGGGATTGGGTTTTTATTTATCTGTTGCAATGCTTCCGGTTATGATCATTTTAACGATAATATTTTTTTCAAAGAAAAAAGTTAATAATGAGGAAACGAAAATATATAGTTATATTTTATTAACCTCTATAATAATGACTATATTTGAAATCGTCTCAGCAATATTATATAGGGATTATTATCAATTATCTGTGTATCATGTAATAGCAAAAATGGTATTAGTAAGCTATATAGCAATTAATTTTTTATTTTGCAAATATTTGATGTCTGTGTGTAAAAGATCAAAATCAATATTTAATATATTATATGTATTAACCGCTATAGTTTTGATATTGGTTTTATTTACAAGAACACAATACATTGAAAAGAACGGATCAGTTGCACCTCAAGGATTACCAGTCATATTAACTTTTGGATATGCAATAGCATTAGGAATATATCAGTTGGTTTTAGCGATTATAAATAGAAAAAGTATTATTTCAAAAAAATTTACGCCATTTTATGTGTTTTTACTGCTTGGAGCTATTAATAGCTTAATTATATATTTCTATCCAACATCATTTATGGTAGGATATATTTGGTGTTTAACAATTATAATCATGAATTTTACAATAGAAAATCCAGATGTAAAGATGTTAATTCAAGTTCAAAATGCAAAAGATCAAGCAGAAAAAGCAAATCATGCAAAGTCGGATTTTTTATCCAGTATGTCTCATGAAATAAGAACGCCATTAAATGCTATTGTGGGATTATCAGAAGATATTGCTAGTTATAAAGATAGAGTTCCTAAAGAAGTAGTAGAAGATACAGAAGATATTCAAAATGCCTCTCAAACATTATTAGAAATCGTCGGAAATATATTGGATATTAACAAAATTGAAAGTGATAAAATGGAACTGGTTGAAGTACCTTATAACTTTGTAGAAGAAATCAGTAAAATGGCTCGTGTTACAGCAACTAGAATCGGAGAGAAACCAATTGATTTTAAGATGAATTTTGCATCCGATATTCCTTATGAATTATTAGGAGATAAAGCTCATATTAAAGAAATTATTAATAATTTACTTACCAACGCTATTAAGTATACAGAACAAGGACAAATTCTTTTAAATGTTCGATGTATTAATCAAAATGATAAATGTATGTTAATGATTAGTGTACAAGATACAGGGCGTGGAATAAAAGCAGAGAATATTAATAAGTTATTTACGAAATTCGAAAGACTGGATGTTGAAAGAAATACTACGACGGAAGGAACCGGATTAGGCCTTGCCATAACCAAAGCATTAGTCGACATGATGGGAGGGCATATCAATGTACAATCTCAATTTGGAAAAGGTTCCATATTTATGGTTCAACTTCCTCAAAAAATTAGTAAAATAACGAATCCGGATTCTTCCCTACAAAATGAACCTTATGGAAAAGAAGAAATAAAACCAGTTCAAATGGAACCGGATTTGATGAATTATAAATTTTCTAGCAATAAGAATACAGAAGAATCAAATAGAAAAACAATTTTAATTGTAGATGATAATAAATTGAATATAAAGGTGGCAAGAAGAGTTTTAGAAAGTATGGGTTATATTGTAGAAGAGTGCGAAAGTGGTATGAAGTGTCTTGAAAAAATCAATCAAGGGGAAAGTTATGATTTAATTTTAATGGATATTATGATGCCAGAAATGTCCGGAAGTACGACTTTAAAAAAATTAAAAGAAAATGCAGAGTTTCATATCCCTGTTATTGCCTTGACAGCAGACGCTGTAGCAGGAGCACGCGAAAAATATTTACAAGAAGGATTCTCTGATTATATTTGCAAACCTTTTACGAAAGATCAAATGAAAGAAAAATTAGATATAATATTTTCAGAAAGTAAAATAAAAGAAGATACATCAAAGGAAAACAAGGTGGATAATATAGAGCAAGTATCTTATGTATTTGATCCTCAAGCTAAAGAAGAATATGTTATTGTTGATGGAAAAAAACAAACTATCAATAAAACATGGAAAAATTGACAAAAATGGTAAGATATATAGCAATTTGGAGGGAGTTTATGGAAAAAGAAAAGTTAAGAAATTTAAAGCGAGTTCTTTCTACTCTATCGCAAGAAGAAGCAGAAAAAGTTGTCAATTTATTTGAATCGGGTCAAAAAACAGGTTATGCAACAATCGATAAACCATGGGATGAGTTTTATGAAAGTATTGATAAAAACAATATATTTTTAAATACAACTCCGTATCAAGGATTAATTTTAAACAATGAACAATTTCCTAATGAAATTGCATTAGAATATTTTGGGGCTAAAATAACATTCGGGGAATTAATAAAAAACATTGATGCAGTTGCAAAATCTTTAGAAGAGTATGATGTCAAAAAAGGAGATTTTGTAACGATATGTTCGACTACAACTCCAGAAGTTGTATATGCTTTTTATGCGGTTAGTAAATTAGGTGCTGTAGCAAATGTCATATCACCATTTTATGAACCCGAAGATTTTATGAATAGAATTAATGAATGCGAAAGTAATATAATCATTATGGTTGATAAATTTATGCCAAAATTTAAAGATGTCTTAAATAAAAATAAAATGTCCAATGTTATTATATTACCTATGATGAACTCATCCATTTTAAAATATGTTACTAAGGGATATAAGGCAGATGAATCTAGGAATGAAATTCAATGGAAACAATTTGTAAAAGATGGTAGAATGAGAAATGTTTCTGAATTTGATCCGTATGAATTCAATAAACCACAAGCTATGGTATATTCGAGTGGCACGACAGGAGCTTCGAAAGGAATTTTACTTTCTGTTGATAGTTTCCAAAAATTGATAAATGCATATGGTAATTCTGGTTTTGATACATCAAGGTTACAAAAAGTATATCAAAATATCCCACCATGGCATTCGACAGGATTAAGTTTAGGAATTAATTTCCCATTGTCTTATGGTGTCAGAGTATGTACCGATCCAAGATTTGACCATGATGTATTTATAAAAAATGTTTTGAAATTTAAACCTGAATATATATTAACAAATACTTCCATGTATCAAGGATTTACTTTTGAAAAAAGTTTAAAAAGATTAAATAAAAAATCTTTAAGTTTCTTAAAATATCCAGTTGAAGGTGGAGAACCTTTAACTGAACAAGATATTCAAAATATTGAAGAAGTATTTAGAACGCATGGTTCCTCTGCTAGATTATTAAATGGATATGGTGAATGTGAATGTGGAGCTACCATTACAACAGATATTACGGGGCATAAATTTTCCAATAATGCATCAGGTATTCCGTTGCCAGAAATAACAACAGTTGGAATATTTGATGATGATTTTAAAGAATTAAAATATGGTGAACGGGGTAATGTAGTTGTTCGAACAGAAATTGGAATGATTGAGTATTTTAAAAATCAGGAAGCTACTGAAAAATTTTTCCATATAGATTCTGACGGAGTATGTTGGAGTCAAACCGGGGATATTGGATATATTAATGAAGATGGAAGCCTTGTTGTTCTTGGAAGAAAAAGCGATTATTCAGTAATAAATGGCATGAAAATATTTAATTTTGATATTGAAAGAGCAATACTAAAGTCAGGTATCGTTAAATTATGTGAAATTCAAACACATCCCGAAAATGATAATGAATTGGTTGCTCATATAGTGTGGGAAAATGAAATTTCTTCAAATTTAAAACAAAATTTAGGATTATTAGATAGTTATTTAAAAACGATTCAAGATACTGTAAGAGAAGAAATGGGAATCGAGGAGGCCATACCTTATAGTTTCTGTACTAGAGATAGTTTTCCAAGTGCTCATTCTGGCAAAAGAGATATTAAATTTATAAAAGAAGATGTTGAAGGATTGGTAAAATTAAATACTTCTCTTTCAAAAAAAATTAACAAGATAAAATAAAAACTCATAGAAATATGATATAATATAAAACATAATTACATCAAGCGTTATCTAGTTGTAAGCAGTCCAAAAAAATGAGTTTGTGACTTGCAGTTTCATAGAAGATGTGTAAAAGCATATTTTTACAAAATTTGAAAGTAAATTATCCGAAAAGCACGAAAAAGTATACAAAAGGTGATTATAATGTTTAATTTAGTATCAAAATTTAGACCCAGTGGGGACCAACCAGAAGCAATTAATGAGTTAGTAAAAGGAATTAAAGAAGGCAAAAAGCATCAAGTATTATTAGGGGCAACAGGAACAGGAAAAACTTTTACCATTGCGAATGTCATCAAAGAAGTAAACAAACCAACTTTAGTTTTAGCCCATAACAAAACTTTAGCAGGTCAACTTTATTCCGAATTAAAAGAACTTTTCCCTAACAATCATGTTTGCTACTTTGTATCTTATTACGATTATTATCAACCAGAAGCATATGTTCCATCAACCGATACTTATATTGAAAAAGATTCTTCCATCAATGATGAAATTGATGAATTAAGACATTATGCTACAAGTTCTCTTCTTTCCTTTGATGATGTCATCGTCGTTGCGAGTGTATCTTGTATCTATGGTATAGGAGAAGTCGAGGAATATAAAAATAAGATGTTAACTCTTGCTGTAGGAGATACAATCGATCGGAACAAAGTTTTACTGAAATTGGTCGATATGCTTTTTGAGAGAAATGATATAGATTTTAAAAGAGGAACTTTCCGAGTAAAAGGGGATGTTCTAGAATTAATTCCAACGTATATGACAACCAGAGGATACCGAATCGAATTTTTTGGAGATGAAATTGATCGAATTTCTGAAATCGATACGTTAACAGGTGCTGTTTTAGCAAATAAAAAATCCGTAAGTATATTTCCCGCCAGCCATTTCGTAACTAGTGATGAAAAATTACAAGAAGCAATTCGAAGAATTCGCGAAGAATTAAAAGAGCGCCTTCAGTGGTTTCAAGAAAATAACAAATTGCTTCCAGCAGAAAGATTAGAGCAACGGACAAACTATGATATGGAAATGCTCGAAGAAACAGGATTTTGTCATGGAATAGAAAACTACTCGAGGCATATGTCTTTACGTGGAGAGGGAGAAACGCCCACGACTTTAATGGATTTCTTTCCCAAAGATTTTTTATTAGTCGTAGATGAATCTCACGTAACCTTACCACAAGTAAGAGGAATGTATAACGGGGATCGAGCTAGAAAGCAGAATCTTGTTGATTACGGATTTCGACTTCCTAGTGCTTTGGATAACCGACCTTTAAAGTTTGAAGAATTTGAACAAAAAATCCATCAGGCCATTTATGTTTCTGCAACTCCTGGGGATTATGAATTGGAACACACTTCTCATCAATATGTAGAACAAATTATTCGACCAACTGGACTTCTTGATCCGATTATTGAGGTTCGAAAAACAGAAGGGCAAATTGATGATTTAGTCGGAGAAATAAAAAATCGAATCGATAAAAATGAACGTGTTTTAATTACCACTTTAACCATTCGAATGGCGGAAGAATTAACGGATTATTTGAAAAATGTTGATATTCAAGTAGCTTATCTTCATAGTGAAGTAAAGACTCTTCAAAGAATGCAAATTATTCGAGATTTAAGACTTGGAAAATATGATTGTATTGTTGGAATTAACCTTTTAAGAGAGGGAATTGATATTCCCGAAGTCAGTCTTATTGCAATTCTTGATGCCGACAAAGAAGGTTTCCTAAGAAGTGAGAGAAGTCTTATTCAAACGGTTGGACGCTGTGCTAGAAATGCGAACGGAAAATGTATTATGTATGCCGATAAGATAACCGATAGCATGAAAAGTGCAATCGATGAAACAGCACGTCGTAGAAAAATTCAAGAAGAATACAATAGAGTTCACGGAATCATTCCCAAAACGATTGAAAAAGAAATTCGTGATGTCATTTCGAACTTGGATGAAGAAGCAGAAAAACAAGCAAAGAATCAAAAGATGAGCAAAAAAGATAAAGAACTTATGATGGCAAAAATCGAAGAAGAAATGAAAGAAGCAGCAAAGAATTTAGACTTTGAAAGAGCTATGGAATTAAGAGATATTTTGTTTGAAATGAAAAGTGAGTAAAAGTCGAAAAAAATACTTGACGAAAGAGAAAAAACAATGCTATAATAATTCTCCTACTAAGAAGTAGGAGAGGGGGAATCTAAAATGGAAAAACAAAAATTAAAAGTTTATTCCACCAAAGATATTGTCGTTGGTTATGTAACAACCGTAAATCCAGATTCATATACCGAAGAAGGACAAGTTGTAAAAAGTGTCATTGCTCTAAAAAAACAAAATCATAATGGTACACTCCTTCCAATTGGAAAGCACTATCCATATTATAGTATTGATAAAACAGTTCCCATTAAGCAAATTATGAAACATACATCAATATTTATAACGAATAGTGAAATCAATTTATTAATCGAACATGAAAAAATGGAACTTCGTAGAAAAAAAGAAACAATTCCAACGGAATTAAAAATAGAAAATCATCAAGATGCAGGTAAGGAGCCTTTGATTTCAATAGAATCGAAAGAAAAGGAAACCAACAAAGTAAAAAAAATTAGTTGCATAAAAGAAATCCCAAAATTTTAATGGGATTTTTTTAAAAAGAGATGTAGTTAATTTGGGAAAAAGTCATGAAAATCATATCCTTTTTTTGAAAGGATAATGTCATAACGAAATAAGTGATA
>CANQHK010000016.1 GCA_947623645.1 uncultured Bacilli bacterium | reverse complement strand
ATGCGAGTGATATGATCTATAAGCAAATTCAAGTAGAGGATCATACAATTTATTTAATTTATAACGAAGTTTTAGCAAGTGGAGATGCAATCAATGATTTTCTTTTAAAAAATATTGCCTACATCATCGATGAAAAAAGAAAAGTAGAAGATATTTATGCCTTTTTCTATAATTCTCTTCCTGCGCACAATGTAAAAGAGGTCAAAGATTATCAAGAAATGATCAACAAAATTTTCAATGGTTTTGTTATTTTTTGCTATGATGAAAAGTGTTTTTGTATCGAATTAAGAGCAAATCTTGATCGAGGGATTGTCGATGCTGAAAGTGAAATTGCTCTTCGAGGTCCGAAAGATGCTTTTAATGAAAATTTCAATAAAAATTTAGGACTCATTCGAAGACGGATTAAATCAGAAAAACTCTGGTTAGAAACTCTCGATATTGGAAGACAAACTAAAACCAAAACAGGAATCTTATATATGGAAAATATTGCAGATTTAACTCTACTAGAAGAAATCAAAAAGAAATTAGAACAAATTGATATTGATGGTGTAATCGATAGTGGTTATATTAAAAATATGGTTTTACAAGAATCCAAAATTTTCCCAACCGTTCAAACAACAGAACGTCCGGATTTAGTAGCAATGGCTCTTTTAGAAGGAAAATTTGTGATTTTAATGGACACCAGTCCCTATGCCCTCATTTTACCAGCATTTTTCTTAGACTTCTTTCATAATCCCGATGATTATTATCAAAAAAACTTAAATATTTCCTTCATTCGAATCATCCGCCTTATAGCTCTTCTTATTTCCATCTTTCTTCCTGCATACTACATCGCGATTACAACACTAAATCATGACTCTATCTCTCTAGACTTACTTTTAAATTTTATGGCTCAACGACAAAATGTGGCATTCCCTGCTCTTGTAGAAGCCCTTCTCATGACCATATCTTTTGAAATATTAAGAGAAAGTGATGTACGCATGTCTTCAACCGTAGGTTCTGCGGTATCGATTTTAGGAGGATTAATTTTAGGAGATGCTCTCGTTTCAGCAGGAATCATTTCGCCCATCATGATTATCGTCGTTGCAATCAGTGCCATTTCAGGTCTTGTTTTTACTTCCCTAGAACTCACCAATGCCATTCGTTTCTATCGCATCTTCGTCATGATTTTAGCAAGCATTTTCGGAATTTTTGGCATCTATTTAGGATTTACTTTACTAACCCTCCACCTAGCAAGCATAAAAACCTTAAATTTTTCATATCTATCCCCCATCACACCATTTATTAAATCCGAACAAAAAGATGCTATTATCAAAATAAAAACCACTGGAAAAAAGAAAAGAAATCCTCTTCTTGCCAAAAAAAATCTTATAAGGGGGAAAAACTTATGAAAAAATTATTCTTATTCCTTCTTCCCTTTCTATTAACAGGATGCGTCTCTTACCAAGAGTTAGGAAACATTGAAATTGTGGAAAACTTTGGAATCGATTACCAAGAAAATACATTCTATTTAACTCTAACAACCGTTGAAAAAAAAGAAGATAAAATAGAAAGAAAAACCAAAGAAGCAAAAGGAGAAAGCATTCAAGATGCTCTTGAAAACATCAAAGTACAAGAACATAAAAAACTCTATTTTGCCCATCTTGATCTACTCCTATTAACCCCTAAAGTAATCGAAGAAAAACAAAAAGATGTCTTAAACTTCTTCTTAGAAAATACAGAATCTAGAAATGATTTTCAAATGGCTCTTACTCCTTCTCTAGATTTTTTAAAAGAAAATACAGAAATAGAGTTAAAAGAACTATTAACCATTACCCAAACGGATTTAGGAACGACAAAAACAATTCACTTTGAAGAATATTTAAAGAATATTCTAGAAGAAAATCTCAACTATTTACCCATCTTAAAGAAAGAAGAAACTTTAACAGCATCTTCCATTAGCTTCATTCAAAAAAATAAAATAATAGAAACTCTAACCGAAGAAGAAACGATTCTTTACAATCTTTTAACCTCTACTTTACAAAATGCAAATATCCAAAACACCCAATGCAATGATTTCCTTGTCAATACCACCTTTAAAAATTCTAAAATCAATCTAACCATCGATTTAACGACAAGAAATTCTTCTCCAAATTTTCAACAAGAACTGACAGAATCTCTTTATCAACTAATCGAAAAATATCAACAAAAAGGAATCGATCTTTTAAATATTCAAAAAATCATAGCAACAACCTCTCCAAAATATTATGAAAAACAAAAAAATACACTTTTTCAAAAGGAAAGAATAAAAATTCAAGTGAAAGAACGCACGAATCAAAAAACAGAAAGGAACTTTATGGATGATGAAAAAGAATAATCTTGAAATCTTTAGTATTCTATTTTTATTAACCAATGCCAATTTTTTCTTATTTGGTCTTCATACTTTTTCTCTAACCAGTAAAAAATCAACCATTCTAGCAATGATCATTGCAAGTATTATTTCTTATTTATTTCTAAGTTTATATATAATGACCCATAAAGATAAAACAATTGATATCCACAATCTTTACTTTCCAGGGAAAATTTTAGTTTTAACAATCTCACCCCTCATTCTTTCCTACTCTCTTTATAAAATGAACAATTTTATTACAGAAAATGTAGTAAATTCTCTTTCTTTTTACTTATTAATCATTTCTCTTCTAATCATGATGAGTTTTGCTCTTTATAAAGGAATCGATAGTATTTTACATTCTTCTGTAATTTACTTTCTAACGATTTTATTTTTAACTCTTTTAACCTATATCTCCATCTTTCCAAAAATAGATTTTCAAAATGTTTTGCCTCTCTTAGATTCTCCTCCTCTAAAAATTACCCAATCAACTCTAATCTATATTCTTTTATCCCTTTCTCCTCTTTGGTATCTTTCCTATTTAAAAATTACTTGGAACAAAGAACAAATTCATACAATTAAAAAAAGTTTTATATATACTCAAATTTACATAATCTTTTACACTCTAATAATCTTTAGTGTTTTAGGAATTTCCATTACCAATCTCTATTCTTATCCAGAAGTTGCAATCTTTAAGAAAGTATCTTTTTTAAATATTATTGATCGAATGGAAAGTATTTTTTCCATTGCCTACTTTCTATCTTTATTTGTTCATATAACGATGACTTTTTATGGAATCATTCTTCTTTTAGAAGAAAAAGTTCCAAAGAAAAAAAGAGGAATTACCCTCTTTCTAACATCCCTATTCATTTTTCTTTTCTATAATTTATATATACCGTCCCATACTCTATATATTCTATTATTTGTGATTTTACTATTCTTGACTTTCACATTGAAATCCATCTTCCGTCAAAAAAGTAGTTAAATCCGTTGCTTTTTGATGCCAATCAACAGAAATAGGAAGTTCTACACTTTCTTCTAGGAAATCTTTTACTGTTATTCTAGAATCGACGATTTCATCATTTCCTTCCATTCTACATTCATATACAAGTCCAGCTATATTTTGATATTGTTCATTTTTTAAAGTACAATTGGAAACCTCTTCTTCCAAAACTTCATCATAATGTGTCGTTGTTGTAAGAGCAATCATTTGTATATCATCAGAAGTACTGGAAAAGAAATAAACCGAATCCTCTTCATCTGTTGATTTTGTACACGTTGTAGAGATTGTTTCTGAAACATCTAAAGAAGGGGAAGGAGAAGATACAACCGGAGAAGATGGCGAACTTGCTGGAGGCAAAGTTTCCTCATCTTCTACAAAAGCTCTAAAAATTGGTGGTAAAAAGATAAAAGATAAAAACAACAGAAGCCCAAAAATACTAAAAACCCAATTATACCAACTCATTCCTATTTTTTGTCCTTGATCATTCATATTTCATCTACCCTTTTCTATTATAATTAGTATAACACAAATTAAGAATCTTTTAAATAGAGTTTTGCATTTTCTTTTAAATAAATTTTATAATATTTACTAGCAGGTGCTTGAAAAATAAATTTTGGCGTTTCCAAAGGAGAAGAAGGAGTTGAAACAGAAGGAGAATCATCAACGACTTCTTCCTTTTCTACTTTTGGATAAAGTGTTTCCCAATTAGGACTATAAGCAATCCAAAAATTTTCTATTTTATACCAATCATACTGATCAACATTTACTTTATCTGTATAAGTATAAATTCCCTTTTGAACATAGCCCAAAACTTTTTTCTCCAGTCCAGCTTCTTCCCTGGCTCGCAAATTATCAACTTTTACTTCAATTTGCGAAGCTTCAACATTTCTTTCAACAGGGCTTCCTAAAACATTCGAGGGTAAATTTTGAAAAGCAACTCCCCCTTTTGATAAGACCGTTGTAAAAGAAGGATCAATAAAAAAAACTTCCTCAGGTTTTTTCGTATCTCCCGTAATAACCCAAGCATTACTTGTACTTTTCTGCCAATTATTCGAAAAACCTCGACCAGACGTTAAATGAATATGGTTGCTTGTTGCACCATCTGTTCCCTCATAACAAATAATATCTCCTCTTTGAAACGTATCCCCTACTTTTAATTTCTTCAAATCCGAATCATTTTCATGCGTCAAAGTCATAAAGGCAATATCTGTAAAAGTTGGAGTAACAACAGGAGTAGTAGATACAAGCCAAATCGTATTGGTAATTTTAGAATTCCCATACCCTTTAATCGCTGTAATCTTCATCTCATCGCATGGACAATAAACAGCATCTCTTCCTTGATCTTTTCCCCCATCATCAATCGGAAAATCTTTTGGTGTACCCGTAGTATGTTTTAAATGAGAAACAGTCCCTAAATAATTTTGAGTAATCCGCATATATTTTAAAGGATACGTCATATAATTTTTATTCATAAGTAATTTCCTCCAAAGAAGAAGTATCATCCACTTTATTGGTTAATGTCGTATAATTTGCCAACTTCCCTTCAAGAGTTTTATAAATTGTATCTGCACCAATATAACTAAAAAATCCTACCCAAAGACTCATAGGAAATAAAATATTGGTAAAACAAAAACAAAATAAAACAGAAACAATTATATTAACAAAAAAACTATAATAAGGAATCTTTTTACTACAAGACATATGTTTTTTTATTTTTTGAATAAAAGCAACACAAATTGTACTACTACAACTCGCAATCAGTAATAAATCTTTTAATATATCCCAATGAATCATTTCTTCACCTCTTGCTGTAATATATGAAGAAAGAAAAAAAGAGAATGTATTTAAGCACATTTTAGTTATAAAGTTACAAATATGATTGCTATTTTTTAATATTTGTTATATGATAATCGTATAAAATTTATGATCTTTTATGGCAGATATAGAATTAAAGAGATACAAAAAATGAAAAATATGAATTGAATCAACACCAGAAAATTTACACTTAACATTAGAAAAAGATGGGAAATGAGGTAAGTTATGGAAAAAATGAATTTAAAATGGAATTATACAAATAAAATAGTAAATGATTTATTGAAAATAAACCGTGCAAAAGAAGTGATTGATTTACTAGAATTACCTGTTTCAATTGAAGAAGAAATAAAAAAAGAATCACTAGCAAAAAGAGTACATTACTCTACAAAAATTGAAGGTAACAATTTAAATTTAAGGGAAGTAAAAGATGTTATAGAAAATACAAAAAATTCTCGTGAACGCAATGTTTTAGAAGTTAGAAATTATTATAATGCTTTATTGTATCTAAATGAGGAATCTGAAAAAAATAATAAAATAACAGAGGATTTGATTCTTAAAGTTCATAACCTAGTTTCAGGAAAACATTTGACATATAAAAACAGTTATAGAAAAGAACAAAACGTAGTTGCCGATTCTTTAACTGGTAAAATTGTTTATATGCCACCAGAAGCAAAAGATATTTCTCCTTTAATAAAACAAATGATTAAAGAGTTTAATTGTAAAGAAACAGAAGACATTCCTATTCCTATAAAAGCAGGGATATTGGCATATGAATTTGTAACAATACATCCATTTTGGGATGGCAATGGTCGTTGCTCAAGATTGTTAGCCACTTATGTATTAAAAGCTTACGGCTATGATTTAAAAGGATTTTATGTAATGGAAGAATTTTATGATAAAAATATAGATGAATATTATAAATCTTTACAAATGAATTTACATCATAATTTCTATTTTGGAAGAAATAATGCTGATATAACAAAATGGTTAGAATATTTTATATCTACAATGGCAAATACTTTTGAAACAGTTGGTAATAGAGTGAAAGAAATATATATAAGTAGCAAAGAAGAAATAAGCATAATTGATACTTTGGATAAGCGAGAGAGATGGATTGCGAATTATATTATTACAAACAAAAAAATAAAAGCAAAAGATATTGCTAATCATTTTAAAATAAATTTGGATACTGCTAATAACTGGGTTAAAAAGTGGATAGAGAAAGATTTTTTAATAAGATTGGATAATAAACAAATAAGAAGTGTTGATTATACCTTAACAGAAAAATATTTTAAAAGTATAAAATAAGCCGATTTTAAGCCGATTTTAAGCCGATTTTAAGCCGATTTTCATCAAAATTGAATTTTAAAAACTACCTAAAATTTCATTTTCATCTACATTTTTAAAAAAAATGATAATAATTCTGAAAAATCACAACATTTTATTATAAAAATTATAAAATGTACCCAAAATGTTTTTTCACTTGTATTTAATCCGCTCGCAATGAAAACTATACCGTAAGAAAGTATTTGGCAAAAAGATTGTGACTTTAGTTAAATTTAATAAATCCTTAAACATTGAGAGTTGATAACTTTTTATAGCTATCATTCTTTTTATTGAATTAAAAAAGAGCATTCCTGCTCTTCTCTTTACATACTTGTAGCATAACAATTATAAATGATATCCTCAATAACTTTTACATTATCATGAATTAAAGCATTGCGAATCGAATCATAATTCGTTTTAATGACAGAAATCAATACTTTCATTCTAGGAAGTAAATTTTTCTTGTCCAAACTTTCTAAAATCATTTCTAAATTCATAATTTTTGCATATTTCCCGTACTGCTTATTTTTAATATATGCATCATATAAATTTTTAAATGATAAAATGTCAATATTATCAAATCTTTTGTCTTCTAAGACTTTTACTGTCGTATAAATATAAGAATCGTTAATCGATTTATCTAAGATTGTTTCCCCATTATTATTTTTAATATTTGGAATAAATTTTTTATTCTTTTTTAATTGTTTCATCAAATCAACAACGTTTACGTAATTGATGGTAACAAGAATATGAGCAAATGTATCTCCATCTTCATTTTGATGATTGATATCAAATTCTTTGTTGTTCATATATTTGTATACGATATCATATCGACCAACTCGAAGAAGTTTCATTAAAACAGTATCTCCTTTTTCATCTTTCTCGTTTACTGAAACAACTTTTTTTGATAATAATTTGTCTACGAAATCAGTATGACCTTCCTTAATTAATTGGAAAATCAGGGATGGATCCTCCTCTACTTGATTCATCGTAACAGTCTCATCATAAAACATAAATCTACACCTCTTGTTTCATTTATACGGGACAGTTATTTATGATACCAGAGTTTAATCGTTTTGTCAAACAAAATGATTAAAGATTGATTTTTCATAAATTGTATGCTATGATGAAGATGTAAAAAAATATTAGGAGGAATTAAAAAAATGGAAGTAAAAATGGAAGTTCATTTAACGAACATGAATACTTTTGAACCAAACATTTTAGAGAAGTCACCTCAAGAGATTATGGAATATTGGACACCAGAGAGAAAAAACGCTGCTACACCAATTGATGCATTTATAGAACCACAGGATGATAATTTATTAGAGTCTGTTGGAGAAAATGCTGGTCCAACGACAGATCCTAAAGAAGTCAATTATGCTGAAAGACCGTTTGAAGCTGGTGGTAAATTATTTTTTACACTAGATAATAAAGACTTTGTTGGAAGTGCAAGCATTGTTGGTGAAAATAATTTGCTTTTAACAGCTGCACATTGTGTACAAGATAATAAAACAGGAAATGTTGCTGAAAATTTTCTTTTTTCTCGTTCTTATCAAGGAGAACTTTCATCAGAAGATATCCCCTTTAAAAAAGTTGTCCTAAAACAAAATTGGTTTAAAGAAAAAACAAGAAAATGGGATTATGCTTTTGCTGTTTTAGCAAAACATTCCACTGTTTCTAAACCACTTACCTATAAAGTTTTAGATATCACAGGACAAACAATTACAGCTTTTGGATATCCAGGAAACTTTTTTGATGGAGAACAAATGGTATTTATTAAAGGTACTTCTAATAAAGGGCCAAATTCTCTTTGGCGTATTGGAGGAAATAAAATGCTTACTGGTGCTTCTGGAGGACCATGGGTACTAGCAGACAATGAAACAGTTGTAGGATTAAATGCTTCCTCAACATCTGCAAAAATACCGAATACTTTATTGTCACCCGTATTTGATACAGAATTTGATAATTTATTTCAATATGCAGCGTCTTTAGCAAAGGAGGATTAATTAGATGAATACAGTGCGTTATTTTAAATTAAACAATGGTGGTGGTTTTGTTGCCCAAATAGTAATTGAATATAGAGAAAAACAAGTAGACGATAAAGGAGATATAAGTTACGATACAGAATGGAAAAGTTGGTTTACAGAAGGTTACAGAGATATTTTACAATTTGCAGAACGTACAGTAGATCTTTTAAGTGACTCTCCTATTCCAGATGGTTCTCTAGTAAGACTCCATGTTTTTGTTGCAGCAGGTTCTAGTGATCCAGCTACACAACAATTTATCTATGATAAAAATAGTCCATCTATGGCAAATTATAATATAAGTGGTACTACTCTTAACAATACTTTAACACTACTATATTACAGATAATAAGAACTATTTTTATAAATTTTATATTTTGAATAGAATTTCTGGTGTGAAGGAAAATTTAGTAAAATATTATAATTAGACAAAGGGCTGTCTCAAAATTAAGTGATTGATTTTGTATCAGTCTCTTTTTTTATTTTGGAAAAGTAAATTTCTCTTCTTTTAAGTTCAGAAGTATTCCAATAATTATCTTTTAATTTTTTGCCATAATATTTTCTTATATTTACTTCTAAAACACATAAGCATAATTTTACAAGATACTTTTCTATCTCACGTCTTCTTATTCTAGTATATTGCATATTTTGTTCAATTTATTCGAAAGTACCTTCTACTTGAAACTTCTAGATAAAAATTAGTTATCTAAGCTGAGAAAGAAGATTTATTTATAGAATTGTTATGGATAATGGACATGCGGTAAGTTATATTCAAAAATAGAAGAAATGACTATTTCGGTAAGTAAATGCAAAGAATTATATTGACAAATTATAGAAAAAAATATAAAGTTGATGCTTATATCATTTTTCTTTGAAATGTGATATCATTATTACGTTAGGAGAGTGTAAAAATGGAAAAGGTAGAAAACATTGCAAAATATATTTTATTTTTAGATAAGAATAATGATATATTTATTAACAAACTATTAACTTTACATGAAAGAGAGTATTATGAAGCAAATGTTAGATTAAATAAATATTTGCACATAATACAAATGGTTTATTTTGCTATGACAGATAAAAAATTATTTAATGAAGAAATGTATGGCTTTTGATAATGGTGTAGTAGTTAATTCTGTAATGAATAATTATTTTTATTTAAAATCGACTAAAAATTCTTATAATATTTCTGATGCAAATGTAAAAAACTATATTGAAAAAATGTTTAATATTGTAAAATATGCACCTCTAGAAGATTTAATTGAAATATCTCATCAAGATGAAGGATGGAAGAAAAAACACAATTTTTATCAAAAGAAAGATCAGTTGATAGACATTGATAGTCAAAAAGAAAATTATAAAATTATGTGTGCAGATTTTATAGATATATTGAATAATGATTGAAATAGGTCAAGTGCTTTCATTATTTATATAAAAAACTTTATGATTTTTTTATTTCTAAATTTCATAAAGTTTTCTTTTTTTAATTAATTTACTCTTTTTTTCTGTCCTCTTTATTTTTCAAAGTTCTATAATGTTAAACTATGATAAAGCATTTACTTCAAAATTATTAAGTTTAAGAAGTGCTTTTTCATATAAGTCTTTAACATATGGTTCTGTTGCAACTGGTTTAAAAACTATATTAATTTTTTTGGTTTTAGAAATTGTAATTAAACCAATATTATATTTCTTAAACATATCAAGGTGTTTCATAACAGAATCAATATTGCTTTCATCCATACATACATAAGATATATCAGAAAAAAACTTATATTTATAGGCTTGTGCTAAGGCTCTTTTCCAATTTTTAAGTTTCAATTCTATAGTTATTATTTTTTTAGTTTTTTTACTCTTCAATAATATATCTGGTCTTCCAACTAACCCCTCTACTTCCTTCATTATTATAAAGTCTCTTGCATGATTAATACTTAATAATTTGTTTTCTAAAATTGAAATTAAAGCAATTACCATTTCATGCTCAGTTTCAAACATATTAATTACTCCTTTTTATTTTTTTATACTATTATAATAACTTTTTAAAGCTGTCCGCCACTTATTGATATGATCTCCACTACTATTATCATCAAAAAACACAAAATCAGATAATTCACGAAAAGCATTATTTGCTTGTTCTAATAGTTTATCAACTTGTTGATATCTTTCCTCTAAATCATTGGATAAATTTTTAATGATTCTTGAAAAGCTAACCATATAATGTTTGTAACATTGAGGTTTAGAAAAATGCCAATTATAATCTTTTTCTTGTGTTTCCAAAAAATAATCATTTTGTTCAAAATATTTACTTAAATCACTGTTTTCCTTTATAACGGATAAATATGGATATTCAATCCACTGCAATAAAATACTACTAAATATTCTTGGATTAGGACCTCTACCACTATAATCATTATTAGAAAACTTTAAGCCATCATATTTTCTCAAATTTTCATATACTCCAATAGGAATAGCAGTAGCACCCGCAACAGTATATAATAAGCATTCTATATCAGAATAACCAACGATTACTTCCAAATCATTTTCTCGCAATATATGAATAAATTCCATTATTTTTACTAAAAAATTAATATCACTAATTCTTTTAAAAGTTCTATTATTTTGTGGAAGCAAATAAATACCATTTATTGTTTCATTATTAGTAACAGTTGCAAGCATACTATTAAACAAATCACTATTTTTGGCCATTTCATCATTAAAAACAATCGTAAAAAGAATAGGTTTTTTGATGTTGTTTTGTGTAATATAATTTGTAAAAGGATCTAGTATAAGTTTATTTAATAGACTAATTTTAATAGAATTAGAGTCAAAGTAACTTGAAACATCAGAATCAGATTTAATATCATCATAAAGTTCAGAATAACTTTCTTCTAATGCCAACAAATCAAAATCAATAGTTGGAATAGTTATATATTTAAAAGAAACTTTATTTTGAAAATCAATACATTTTTTTGCAATTCCATTTTTTTGTAAATTATAATCGTATATATTGTCTACTTCATCCAAAAATTTATATGACAAATAGCTATCTCTATATATATTTAATGCATAAAATTGCGGATCTAAAAAACTATTTTCTAAATCCTGATCATCTATTTTTTTCAATATATCCATATTCATATCTAAAGGTGATATTATAAATCCATCACCAACCTCATTCATTTTATGAACCTCAATATTCCATTGATATCGAAAACCACATTGATGATATATTTTAATATTATTCAAGATTGTCACCTCCAATAATTTGATTTATATCTTGTATAATTAAATCCGCATTTTTATACCTATTATATGGCATTTTTTCTAAAAGTTTTGTGAGAATTTTTTGAAAACTTTCACTAGGCTGCAAATTGTTTTTAAAAAAATCGCATGGTAACATAGCTGCCTCATATGCATCTTTAAAAGGTCTTTCTGAATAAAACAATTCATAAATAACTACTCCTAAACTAAACATATCAGACTTCTTGCCAAATAAATTTCTTTTATTAAATGACTGTTCAGGAGAAGAATATCCAGGAGTTCCCCACATTCCGCCTTGCGTAACAGAATCACTATTCAAATTTTTTGCAATTCCCAAATCTAATATTACCGGTTTTTGATTTGAATTTCTAATAATTATATTTGCAGGTTTAATATCTCTATGAACTACATTTTGATTCCATACAAAAGATAATCCAATAACAAGTTCTTTTAATATTTTTAAACACTCAGTCTCGTTATTATAAAATTTAGAATGTTTACCAATATATTTTGTCAAATCGTTCCCATCAATATATTCCTCATATATCAAACATTCATTTTCATCAATCTTAGCATAATAAATTTTAGGAAAATATATACAATCCAGTGCCTTTTGTATATTAACTTCCTTTTTTATTCTAGCAATAAAGGATACATCTTTTTGTACTTTTTTTATACATAATCCACCATAATGTTCATTTCTAACTAAGGATACTACCTTTTGACCACTTTCAGGAAAAACTTTGATAATTTGTTCATTCATAGCGTCACCATCCTTATATAAAATTATAGCATATTATGAAACATTTTTTAACCATTTTACACTTTCTTAATATAAAAAGTAATATTTATTGACAGAGCAAATGACTTTTTTACATCTTTCAAAAAATCATTCTTAGATTCACAGTATAAACTACTGTTTCTTAAGAGTAATACTCCCTTTATCAAGAATAAATTATGATAACTGCTACTGTAATTTTAAACATTTTAAAATCACTTCAAAAGAGCTTTCCTTTTGGATTAGCTCTTTTTAATGCCTACTATAAAAAAATGTAAAAATTAGGATACTTACAAAACTTCCCGAAAAATCAATAAATACATCCATTAATCTCCCGGATCTACCCAAACTTAAAAGTTGATGTGCTTCATCTGTTAAGGCATAGCAAAGACAGAATAAAAGACTAAAAAGAACTGTTTTAGCAAGGGTCAAAGAATATTCACGAAGCCATAAAAACACCAAAATTCCTAACACAAAATACAAAGAAAAGTGTGCTATTTTTCGAATTACATAATTCCAATTACGGCGCACTTTTTCTTTATGAGGAATTGGTTTTTTTGTAACATCTTCATAAGTCTTAATAGCAGCATCTGTAATTTTACTACTTCTAGAATTAGAAGCTTCTCCATTTTCAGAAGAAAACATAAAAATTAAAATGCACCAAAAGATAATAAGAATAAATTTAATAATTTTTTTCAAAAAAACCTCCTCCTAGTCTATTCTGAAGCAACATAAGAAGAAGGTCTTCTCTTTCTTCTTTTAAGAGCCCACAAAAATGTATTAAGAATTCCTAAAACAAGGAATATAACTGCCCCTAAAACCATTGCATCCGTAACAGAAGTAATGATTTTTTTAATAAGAGCAGAAACCACATCATTCCAAAAAACAATATTTTTAACATCTACTCGTTGATAGAATAAATAGATACCTAAAAATGTCAATAAAGATGTTGTAAAACAAGGTGCAGCAACCACAATTTTTCTTTTACAAATAAATTTCATAAGAGCATAAAGAACTATAGATAATAAAAGGAAAATAACAAAGACAACAGTTATCAAAGAATTTGCTTTTACAATGGAATTCTGAAAAGAATTCAAACCATTCGAAAAAGTAATCTTTTCTTGATAAACAGTCAAAATTTGATCAACAAATGCATCCAAACTGGATTGATCTCCAACCGTAATGTTATTTTTTTCTAAATATTCTAAGATATTATCTTCCAAATTTTTCTTAATTTCATCGGTAGAAACAGTAAGCTTTTTACCACCATAAAAATTCGTAACATAAGAAGTTAAGTCTTCTTTTACCATCTCTTTTGTATAAATATTTTCCAAAACAGAATCTTCAAGCCCGGACTGAATAATATAATTAGACATTTCGTCCTGAATGGAATCAGAAAGTTCTTCATAATAATTCTGCTTAGAAAATTGTTTTAAAATAAAATTTGGACTCAAAACAGTAAGTTTTAAAATACCCATTAGAAACAAAGCAAGAATAAGGACAGAAAGAAGAAATTCAGCAAAATAATAAAATAAAACTCTAAATTTCGCCATGCTCTTCACCTACCAATTCAGCATATACTACGTATCTTTGTGTTTTAAATCCTACTTGGAAAGACGGATAACAAGTATACATCATCAAAATTTCTTTATCAGATTGAATTGGAAATTGACTTGTATCTTGATAATGAATAATCTTTGTTGATTTCAATTCATAAGTAAATGTTCCATAATTTGCCTCGATAATAATTTTGGCTCCTTCTTTAAGTTGATATAAATAACCAAAATGTTGTTTGCTATTATGAGCAGCAAGAACAATAGAACCCCCTTCACCAGGAAAATAACTACCCGTATATTTTCCAACGCCATACTTAATGATATCTAGGCTGTCTCCATTATAAAGAGGTGCTTCTACGTTAATATCAGGAATTTTAATTGTTCCCCATTTTTCTCCATAATATGGATAATGTACTAATGTCTTTTTGACAGAATCAAAACTTATTTCTTCTCTTTTAATATCTTTTTCTTCAATAGTAACCATATTAGCAAGGGATAAATAAGTATCAATTTTGTTATAAAAAGTAAAATAAACAGTTACAATAACTAAACTGGAAAAGAAAAAAGAAATTGCAAATTGCTTAGCAATTTCTTTTCCAAATCTCACTAATTTCTTATGCATTTGCTTTAGCAACTTTTCTAGAAACTACAGCAACACCTAGTAAAGAAATTACACTAGCAGCAACAACAATTGCCATATCAGCATTTGTGTTTTGAATAGTCATATCACTATCAGTGAATACTGCAAATGGAGTTTTTCCATCTTTTCCATAGATAGTTAACTTTCCACCTTCAGTTAATGTAACTTTTACATCAGTATTTTTTGAAACATCAGCAACAACGTCTATAAGTTTAGCTTTTGCATTTTTTGAAAGATCTGAAAAACTAGCAGCTTTTTCTTCTTCTAAAACCTTTAATGCTTCATCGAATTTTCCAGAAATATAATCTGCATCTTTTTCTGAAACATCAAATTCCTTTAAATATCTTTCAAGCTCAACTTTTTGTTTTGAGGTAGCTGTAAAGTCCTTACCATTAATAGTGTAAGTACCTGTTAATTTAGCATGAAGTTCTTCCTCAGTCATTGCATGAACATTCGTTACACCTAGCATCATTACTGCTGCAAACAACATAAACATTACTTTTTTCATTTTTTTCTAACCTTCCTTTCACTAACATTGTACTATCCTTTTATAAAAAAAGCAAGCCTTTTTTTATAAAAATATATATTTTTTTTAAATTTCTGTTACTATTCACAGTCAAATAAAATAAAACCATAGGAAAAGGGATTAAAGTAAGAAAAAAACTTTAATCTTTTTT
>CANQHK010000015.1 GCA_947623645.1 uncultured Bacilli bacterium | reverse complement strand
GATGCTAGAAGTGCTCTAAATACTTTAGAAAATGTAATCAATATTACACCACTTAAGAAAAATCAAAGAAAGATTACGAAAGAGAGTTTAGAAAAATCCCTACAAAGTAAAACATTTCTTTATGATAAAAAAGGAGAGGAACATTACAATTTAATTTCTGCTCTCCATAAATCGATGAGAAATAGTGATCCGGATGCTGCTCTATATTATCTAGCTAGAATGCTTGAAGCAGGAGAAAATCCTTTATATATTGCAAGAAGATTAATCCGTTTTGCATCGGAAGATATTGGACTTGCCAATAGTAATGCTTTAGTGCAAGCAATCAGTGCGTATCAAGCAGCACATTTTAATGGAATGCCAGAATGCAATGTCAATTTAGCACAAGCAGTAGTCTATCTAAGTGTTTCCCCAAAATCCAATTCTTTATATACGGCATATGATAAAGCAAAAGAAGATGCTCTTCAGACAATGCAAGAAAAAGTTCCACTTCACTTAAGAAATGCAGTAACAAAATTAGACAATGAATTAGGGTACGGAAAAGATTACCAGTATGCACATAATTATAAAAATAAAGTAACCAATATGCAATGTTTACCAGATTCCATTAAAAATCATCGTTATTATACGCCAACGAGTAGCGGAAACGAAAAAAATGTAAAAGCAATCTTAACAAAAATTGAAAACGAAAAAAAGAATCCATAAGAAAAGTGTAAAGTAAGTAAATGTAAATTTTACACTTTTTATATTGTAAAACAAAATAAAATATAATGTAAATTATTGACAATTGACATTTTTAGAATGTATACTTTAATTAGAATAAAAAAGGAGAAGATGAAAATGAAAAAAATACTTTTATTTACAATCTTAATAATGGGAATTATTTTACCTTGTACAGTATTGGCAGAAACAATGCCTTATGTAAAAAATCTAACATTAAGCGAAGGAAATATTGATTTTGCAAAAGAGATCACAGAATATAATATAACTGTTCCAAATCATGTAGACAAAATAAAAGTTGAAGCAACCTTAGAAAATAATGAAACAACAGAATTTGTTGCAGAATTTGGCCCTAGAGAGATGAATTTACAAGAAGGACAAAATGATTTTATTTTAAAAGTTAAAAATAAAAACGAAGAGGATACAGTTCGCACTTATACAATTCATATTAATCGAAAAAAAGCTGTTTTAACACTTTCTGAATTAATTGAAAAATTAAAAGTATCATCTCTCGCACAAGATTATGCGAAAAATTCAGAAACCTATAACATTAATTTCGTAAACACAGACTCAGGGTTCTACATTGAAATAAAAAATTTATTAACAAAGCAAACAGAAAAAAAGAACTTTACTTATAGTAAAGGAATATTATCGATGGATATTTCAGAGTCAGAAAGCTTCTCGGAATTATTATCCGTATTTTCTTGGGGATCTCAAATTATTAATATAATGGCTGAAAAACAAGGTATGACAGAAGAAATTCAAAAGATAAGTGAAGAATATGACTTAAATGCAGATAATGGATTTATGTTTGAATTAAAGGATTGGGGAATTGAAGTCCATTATTCTGATGGTACAGATACGACTTTTAAAGTAGATTTGGATAATGGTTTAAAAATCAATTATGATTTATTGAATCAAGTTGCAACCAAAAGAGAAGTTGGAGAACCAAAGAATGATGTAAAAACAACCGTAGAAAATGCAGTTGCCAACCAAACGGAACAACCAAAAGCAACAAAAGTCGACGCACCACAAGAAGAAGTTACCAATCCAGCAACGGGAGATATTTCCTTACAACAAATGATAGCAATCATGACAATTTTAGTAGGAGGATCATCTCTTGCAATATATAAAATTAAACAAGCATAAGAAATTAAAATAGAAGGCGAGTTCGTTCTCGTTTTCTTTTTTTTTAACCACTAAAAAAGCACTTCAAAAATAGAAGTACTTTTTGTGATCATTTCTTATTTAAATATTCAAAATAATTGGATAAGACAATTTTTTCATTGAGATTCATTTTTTCTTGAATATCCTTTAGCGTATTTTGAATCTTTTCCTTATCTTTATCTTTTACTTTTTGTTTTCCATTATAATACATTTTTCCATCATAGAAAGAATTTTTTGAAAAATAAACGTAATTTTCATGTTCATCACTAAAGACATCTGTTCCAACAAAATAGTTAACAGGATACGTAATACCAAAGAGATTCAAAAGAGTAGGAGGAATATCAGCAGTATCCATAATTGTTCGAATTTCTTTATGTTTGATAGAATTAGACCAAATAACAAAAGGAACATTTTGAATTAAATCAAGATTATCAACACCTTTTTTCTTTTGAATTTCCTCCGTATCAGAATATCCATACATATAGTGATCTGTAAAGAGTACCAACACCGTATCTTCTAACTTTCCAGCATCTTTTAATTTTTCAATTAAAATTCTTAAAAATTCATCTGTATCATGAGCAAGATTATAAATACAAGTACGTTCTTTTGTACTTTCATGATATCCGTATAAGTCTTTTCCACAATTCGGATTCTCATCGTCATATGGCAAATGAGCAGAATAGGTTGTAATAAATGTCATAAAAGGTTCATCTTTTACAATTAAATCAAAAACTTGATCATTTTTAACCATCGAGGTATCTAAGAAGTAATCATAAGAAGGATCCAATTCTTTCATATCCGAAAGAGCATAATGATTAGAATATCCTAAAGCTTTATGAAAATTACTACGATTATAAAATTTCGCAGTATTAGCATGAACACTGTCCACTTGGTAACCCATATTTAAAAATTGATTTGCAACAGAGTAAGGATAATAATTGGAATCAAAATTGTAAATTGCCTTTGAATTATCAACAGCATAAAGTCCAGTGTTGGCAGCAAATTCACTATTCACCGTTTGACCTCCCCCAAAAGTAGGAGCATAGCGATTCGTAAAATTCCATCCTTCTTTTTCTAATTTTACCAATGTTGGCATAATATCTTCTTGAACCAACCAGCTATCAATGGATTCCATCAAAACAAAAATTAAATTTTTTCCCTTAAAAGTTCCCGTCATTTTATTTTCTATAGAATCATGAACATCTTGTTTTGCAAAATATTCGTCCAATTCTTGATGAATCTCATCTTTCTCGACGTTAAAATAATTTTTTACAAAAAGATAACTATTTCGAAAAGTCTGTTCATAAAGACCTGCAACTTCCATATTTTTACTTTGGTTATTAAAATCTAAATAGATGTTCTTAACATTATAAGCCTGTTCCCAACCAATTTCTGTAACGGCTTCTCCAAGTCGATCAATAGCAAAATAACGAAAACTTGAAAAAAGTACAATTCCCAAAGATAAAACGAGAGAGTAATAGATTGTATTTCGAGAAAATTCTTTTGCTTTTTTCATGAGAACTAAAGTAAAAAACATTGTTAACATGGATACTCCAATTAAAAGGATGGTAAATCCATCAATTTTCTTTAGAGCAAATCCAAAATAATCATTTCCTTCCCCAACTAAGAATAAATCACTGAGTCCAAAAAAACGATTTAAAACCATCATATGAAGAATCTGAGCCAGAGTCAAAATGTTAAAACTAACCGTAATAATGGTATAAAGAACCATTCGACCCTTTTTCGGAAGAAGATAACAAATGAAAATAAAAAGAAAAATCCAACTGATGCTAAAAAACAGAGGAGAAGCATGAGTAAAACGATAAGCTAGAACATATTGATTCGAAAAATATCGAAGCATTACATCAAGAATTAAAAGAGAAAATCCCATTCCTGCTAAAATGAAAAAATGTTGTACATAAATATTTTCTTGCATCTTTTTCCAAAAATCTTTTACTACTTTCACAACAACCACCAAGAAAATTATAGCATAAAAAATAAAAATTGACAAAATTAGACACTTTTTATAGTAATTTTTCTTTATGTCTTATGAAAATTCGTATATAATGTTAGTAAGAGGTGGCAGATGTGAAAAAGAAAGATGAATTTGATTTTGACCAAGAAGATAGCGTAGAAGAAATACGCAAGAAAAAACGTCAAGAAAAGGAAAGAGAACTTTCGATGTTAGAAGAAGATGAAAGGCAAAACAGTGGAAGTAAAATATTAATGTATTTCATGCTTGCAATAACTTTTGTATCAGTAATTGTTTATTTTATTTTTACAGTCGTTCAAAGTAGTTCTTTAATTGAACAAGTAACAACGATTGTAAGCACTTCTATCTTAGCTATTTTTGCAGTTTTCTTTTTAATTCAATCTTTAATGTTAGATAATAAAAAAGGAAGAGGATTTGTTTTTATTTCGTCCAGTCTTCTTACAATTTATAGTATTTTTAATATTTTAAATGGAATGAACATTCTTTCAATGCCAAAACAAGAAGCATTACCAAACTTTACCGGAAAGAATCTTGCGGAAGTAGTAGAATATACCAAAGAAAATAAACTCAAATTAAATCAAGTTTATGAAACGAGTGATTTAGTAGAAGAATATGAAATTATTAGTCAAAATGTTGAAGCAGGAACTTTGATAAAAGAAGTTGATGAAATAACTGTTGTTGTATCAGAAGGTCCAAACTATGATAAAGAAATTGTACTTCCAAGTTTCATTGGAAGAAGTGTCGATGATGTTATTGAATTTGTCGATAAGAATTTTTTAACGGGAGTAAACATTGATTTTCAATTTTCTGATACGGAAAGAGATCAAATTATGGAACAAGATAAGTCAGGACAAATCAAAAGAAATGATGTCGTAAATATGGTGGCAAGTCTTGGTGCAGAAGAGGACTTAGGAGAAGTTACCATGAAAGATTTAACAGGACAGGATACTTTCCATGCCACCACTTGGGTAAAACGTTATGGATTTAAATATACTTTAGAATATGAATATAGTGATACTGTTGAAAAAGGATATGTTTTAAAGCAAAGTGTGGAAAAAGGTACAAAAGCAGATCCTCATACGGTAGAAATTACTTTAACCATTTCCAAGGGACCAAAAATTAAAGTTCCAAATCTAACGACTATGAGTGTTGAAGAAATTACAAGTTGGGTAATTGAAAATAATTTAAAGATTGCTTTTGAAGAAGCTTATGATGAAAGCATCAAAACAGGAGATGTGATCTCTGTAAACTTACAAGAAGGGGACACCATCGAAGAAGGAACTCTTGTTACGGTAGTTCTATCCAAAGGAACGCTTCGAATGGAAAGTTTTAAAACAGCAGCAGAATTTCGATCATGGGCAGAAACGTATGGAGTAACCTATAAAGAAGAATATGAATTTAATGATACCGTTGCAAGTGGAAATATTATTAAATCTTCTCATCAAGCAGGAGATGTTATCAAAAACAATGACACAGTAACGATTTATGTATCTCAAGGAAAGAGTTTAAAAATACCAAATTTTGTTGGAAAAAGTAAATCAGAAATTACCAAAACATGCTCTTCTACGGGCTTAAAATGTAATTTTGTTTACGGTGGGTTTAATGATTCTGTAGAAAAAGATGTTGCAACAGCACAATCTAAGAAAAGTGGAAGTACGGTAGCAAGTGGAACAAGTATTACCATTACCCTAAGCAGTGGAAAAGCAGCAAGTTATAGTGTCGTTATTCAAAGTTCGTGGTTATCCCCAGGAAATCCAGATTCAACGATTGCAACATTAAAATCTAAATTATCCTCAGCATGTCCTGGAGTAACATTCAAATTTCAAAAGAAAGCAGTAAATACCGGAGTAGGACTTATTACACAAGATTCTCCAATAAAAGGAGGACAAAATACTTTTGTCCAAGGAAGAACTTATACAATTTATGTCGGTTCTGCATCTTAAAAATAGGGAATAGAATAGAAACAGAGAAAAGCTGTTGAGAAAAACTTAACAGCTTCTTTAATATCAAAGGAGGAATTTTCCATGCTCATCATAATTTTTCTAATAACAATTATCCTATTTGTACTTTATAAAGGAAATATCATTCATAATAAAATCATCAAATCCCTTTTAAAATATGCAAGCCTATCTTTTATCATTGCAATTTTATTAGAAGCAACTCTCTTTAATTTTCGACATTTTGAATCTTTATTTTTTAAAAATGAATTTAAAGTTCTTCCCAACTATACTTTAAATGGAATCAGTTGTGAAAATGAAAAGTGTAAAATTATCGATAAAGAAAATGCTTATATTGAATTTACCAATCTTCATCAAAAAATTCATAATATTTATATCAGTTTTACCAATAAATATCCGATGATTATTAGTTATAATGTAGAATTTACTGATGAAGCAAGTGAATTGTATATTAAAAATGAAAGTAGAAAATATGTAAGCAAAGTAGAAAAAAGTAAATATATTCGAGTAAATTCGAGTGGAAAAAGCGAAAAATTAAGATTGGATTTAACCAAAAGCAATCATAAATTTATAATCGAAGAAATTGCTATCAATAAAGAAGTACCATTTATAATGGATTCTTTTCGAATTCTTGCAGTTTCCTTGATATTCTTTATCTTGTTTGTAATAAATCCTAAAAATGAATTATTCTATAAAGTAAAATACGATTCTAAAAAAGGAAAAATAACGACTGCTATCATTATTCTTTTTTTAGCAACCATATCTACGAATCTCGTATTATGCAATGTAAAAAATTATGTGGATATTCCAACCTCTCAGTATGCCCAATATCAAAATCTTGCTCGTGCATTAGGAAAAGGAAACTTCTATTTGGATTTAGAAGTATCCGACAAATTAAAAAGTTTGAAGAATCCTTATGATACACTAGCACGAGATAGTCAATTATTAGTGGGTATAGATTATTGTTGGGATTATGCTTACTATCAAGGAAAATATTATAGTTATTTTGGAATTGTTCCTTGCCTCTTAACATATCTTCCATATCATTTATTAACAGGACTAGATTTATCGAATTCTGTTGCTATGAGTCTTGCAATTTTTACGTTTATTACAGCAGGATTCTATCTAATATATCAACTAGTTGAAAAATATTTTAAAAACACGTCCTATATATGGTATGTACTTCTTAGTATTTTCTTTCTATTTGCAAGTGGATTTGCAGCATTTAGTGGAGAAGCTACCTTTTATAATTTACCAATTGCTTATGGTGTATCATTTACTTGCTTTGGACTTGGTTTTTGGTTAAGAGCAACAAAAAAATCAAAGTTAGATACAAAATATCTATTCCTAGGAAGTATTTGTATGGCTCTTGTTGCGGGGTGCCGTCCTCAATTATTGTTAGCCAATATCTTTGCTCTTATTATCTTTTGGGATTCTGTCTTTAAAAAGAAAGAATTGTTCAGCAAAAAAAGTATCAAAGAAACAATCCTCTTTGTAGCACCTTACATCCTTGTTGCAAGTTTCTTAATGTATTACAATTATAGTCGATTTGGAAATATCTTGGATTTTGGAGCAAATTATAATTTAACAACCAATGATATGACAAAAAGAGGATTTCGAATCGATCGAATCTTTTTAGGAATTTATTATTTCCTATTTGCACCAACGCAAATTATTCCAACTTTTCCGTTTATAACCAAGCAGCCACTTCATACATCTTATGTTGGACGAACGATTTTTGAAAATATGTATGGTGGATTTTTCTTCATAAATCTAATTTGCGTTTTAGGTTTATTAGCACCAAAATTTAAAAAAGTAATGGATAACAAAGAAACTTACAAAATAGCAACAACCTCCCTTATTTTAGCTTTAATAATTATTTTATTCGATACACAAATAGCTGGAATTCTGCCTCGCTATTTATCAGATTTTGGCTTTCTAATAGCACTTGCAACAGTTATTGTAATTTTGTCTTTATTAAAGAAAGAAAAATTAAATATAGATTTAAAAAAAGTTTTGATTAGCTTTTTAATCCTAAGTATCCTTTACAATACTTTGACAATTTTTCTAAGTCGCTATACATTTGCTGAGCAAGATACCTTAAAATTAATTTATTATAAAATTTATTTTCTTGTAATGTTCTGGTTATAAAGAATAGAAAGAAAAAAATATACCTGTGAAAATAAAGTTTATGGGTATATTTTATTTATAACAGAAGAATAAATTTTTTTTATGTTATTCTATAACAATGGTACTTAAAATATCTGTTAAATATTCATTTGTTATGGTTGTATCACTTATAAAGATAAACACATATCTTTTATCGTTCTTTAAAATAGAAACTTCTTTCGTGTTGTCCTTTAAATTAAATATATAACCTTCATAATCACCATGAATCAAAGTTATACTATCCATTGTTGGCATTATAACCGAAATCATAAACTGTATTGCATAATTTTCTTTCATTTTTTGAACACTAGTAAAAATATTATTTCTAACATTTTTTTGACTTGAAAGATAATGAAATAACTCTACATCATTATGAATATTATTTTTCTCTAAAATACTTGTTAAATTTGTGTTTGTTATTCTATGAGCATTAGTTCCATATAAAGTTTTATCTGCCTTTAATAAATATACATAAGGATCATCTATTCCCATCCAAAATGATTTAGATGTATTGTTAGTTGCATCTTTTAAAACGAATTTTGGAGAAAAAGTATCTACATTAGTATTTGACTCTAATTGTTCAAATTCTTTAAAATCATTTCTTATTTTTATGTTCTTATATTGAAAATAATCGTTATCTTGAATATCTTTATGTTTAAGAGTAATTGTATCACTTATATTAAATTGTTCTGCAGGTATTTCAAAATCTTGAGTAGTAAAATAGTATAGGTTAAATCCTTTATAACCAAAATACGCAATGAATAAAACGATAATAGAACTAATAATTAAAATTGTTTTTTTCTTCATATACTTCATATACTTACCTCCTATTTTAATTATACATATTTTTTTATATAAGTAAATACAATATTTACCATTTAAACCTGCCTTTCTAAACTTAAACACTAAAAAAGTACCAACTTCTTTTGAAATTGATACTTTGTATATTTAAGTCCTATCTTATAAAAGTTCGGACATATTTTCTAATGGAGGGCCTAGTCGGATTTGAACCAACGATCAGGGAGTTGCAGTCCCATGCCTTACCACTTGGCTATAGACCCATAAAAAATTTTTCGTATGTATTTATTCTAGTATAGATGATGAAATTTGTCAATAAAACTTTTTAATATATTTTATGAAAAAAAAGAAAAGATAGTGCAAAAATCATAAAAAACTAAAAAGGAAGAATACAGTAAATTTATTTGTCTTTTCTTTAAAAAAAGATTTCTTATTTCTTGTTAAAAATTCGTGATATAATTGAAAAAATCTAAATTATGAACAAACTCCACAATTTTATCATAATTGATTTTTACATATTGACTATTTTCTACTACATATTTAAATTCTTCCATAACGACCTCTTTCTAATTTTAATTTGCGTGCTTACGAATCTTACTTATGTCATAGTCCCTTTTTTAAAATAATGGTTTAAAAACTTGCTGTTTCTATAGAAAAAAATAATGTAAAAGAAATAAGAAATTCGAAATAAGTCTTGAAAAAGATCAAAAAATTCTGTACAATAATACATGAAAAGTTCATAAAAGAACTTGAAAGATAGAAGGAGATGTAATATATGAAAAGTTTAGAAGGAAGTAAAACTTTAGAAAATTTAAAAACAGCATTTGCTGGAGAAAGTCAAGCAAGAAACAAATATACTTACTATGCTTCTCAAGCAAAAAAAGATGGATATGAACAAATTGCAGCAATTTTTGAAGAAACTGCAAACAATGAAAAGGAACATGCCAAACTTTGGTTCAAATATATGAACGGAGGAGAAATTCCAAAAACAGAAGCAAATTTAAAAGATGCTGCAGCAGGAGAAAACTACGAATGGACAGATATGTATAAAGAATTTGCTGAAACTGCTAAAGCAGAAGGATACGATGAACTTGCTTATCTTTTCGATGCTGTTGGAAAAATTGAAAAAGAGCATGAAGAAAGATATTTAAAACTTCTTCAAAATGTAGAAGATAAGACAGTTTTTGAAAAGAAAGAAGAAAAACTTTGGATTTGCCGTAACTGTGGACATGTATATATTGGAACAAAAGCTGTTGAAGTTTGCCCAGTATGTAAACATAAACAAAGTTTTATGGAATTAAAAGCTGAAAACTATTAATAAAAGTAAGAAAGAAGGAAAACTTCTTTTTTTATTTACAACCAGATTTAAAAAAATGAATGGATTCTATAAAAAATATTGCAAAATAAAAAAAAATATTATAAAATGGACATAGAAAATCGGTGGTGAAAAAATGAAAGATACGCCAATTCAAAATGAAAAAGATAATAAAAAAGATTTATATTTTTTGATTTTAGTCATTGTTATTTGCTCTCTAATAGTAATATTAACAACTTCTTTTGCTTTTTTTAGTTACAAACGTACAAGTCAAGAAGAAAACACTGTTCGAACAGGAGACTTTAATATTTTAGTAGATGACCATGGTAATGAAGGAATTAATCAAAGGGGAGTTTTTCCTGTTTACGATGAAGTAGGAAGAAACACAGAACCATATAGTTTCACTTTAACCAATCTAGGAACCGTTCCAGCAAACTATCGAGTAAAACTCGTTCCAGATGAAAAAGCAATTGAAGAAAATCAAAGTAGTGGAAAGCTTTTACAAGATGAATCAATTAAAGTTCAATTAATAAAAGATGGAAAGGTTGTAAAAGAAGATTTGATTAGTAACTTAAAAGATTACGAATTGGATAAAGGATATATTGGATTAGAAGAGGGAGTTAACAAAACATATAATTACGAATTAAGATTATGGATTGACTCTCAAGCAGGTGCGGAAGTAATGGGACGGGAATACTATGGAAGAATTGATGTAGAATTAATTGACCCATTAAATGACAAAGAATAAAAAAACAGGACTACAATACAAAATCCTGTTTTTATTTATGATTCCTTAATAAGACCATTATCTTTAAACTTTTGAATTAACTTATCTTTCGAAACATCTCCAACAATTCTACTTGCAACAGTTTCTTCGTAGCCGTTTTTATAGAATATAATCGTAGGAGTAGCTTCTGTTCCAATAGTACTTGTAAGCTCCTGGTATTCTTTTTTTGTTAAACGCTTTGTATTAATGGTTTTAACTTCAATATCGTATTCTTTAATTACTTCCTGTAATTTTGGTTTTAAAGATTTACAGTGAGTACAATCACTACTCATCATTTCCAAAACAAAAGTTTCCTTCTGATCAATTAAATCTTTATATTCCTCATAACTGATGGATACAAATTTTCCACTCGTAGTTCCACAACCAGAAATACCAATAAGAATTAAAAAAAGACCCAGATATTTCAAAATTTTTCTCATGCAATCACTTCCTAACGAGAATTATAGCATAAAAAATAAATTTTGTCTTTTATTTTTTTTAAATCTATTGTATAATGATTAGTAGAATAGATTGGGAGGAATGAATATGATATTACGTAAACCGTATGCCTTTTTGATGAAACATTTCAAAAAGATCAACATCGTTCTTTTCTTACTAACTATTTATATATTTGTTACTTTATTACGTTTATCTAGTTATTTGTCTTCCTATGTTCAAGGAAATACTTTGGAAGTAGAAGCGACGGCGAACTTATTTTCACCACTTTATTATTTGGTTCTTCTCTTAATATTAGCAATTAGTGGTGTGCTTCTTTATCTATTAATGAGAAAAGATAAACCAATAAAAACTTATATTATCATTATTGCAGAATACCTTTTAATTTTAGTTTTGAGTATTTATCTTCACAATTATTTTAGTACTTTTCTAATTCATGGATATGATAAAGCAATGGCGAGAACTCTACAAGGATTTACAAGCATCATTTCGCTACCGCAGTATGCTGTACTTCTTCTTTTAGTTATCCGTTCGATAGGACTCGATTTAAACAGTTTTGGATTTCGCAAAGATCAAGAATTGATGGCTGATGAAGCCGATCGAGAAGAAGTAGAAGTAGAAGTCGGTTTTGACAAAGATCGTTTTAAAAGAATGCTTCGAATGTGGTTTCGAAAATTTGGGTATTTTTTACGAGAATATAAAATTTACGTTACGATTGCTAGTGTTCTTTTAATAGTAATTATATCCTTCTTCTCTTATCGTTATTTCTATGTTACCAATAAAGTATATAGAATGAATCAAAAAGTTTCTAGTAATTATTACAACTTTCGAGTTGATCATAGTTATATTACAACAAGGAATTATCGAGGAGATACTTTAGAAAAAGGAAAAAGCTTTATAATTATTGATTTGGATGTAGAAAATACGTTAGAAAATAGCAGAACTCTGGATATTCAAAAATTTCTCTTATTTGTAGATGATACATATTACACCCCAACAACCAATTACAATAATGAATTTAGTGATCTAGGTCCGGTATTTAAAAACCAAAGTTTAAAGGCAAAACAAAAAGATACATACTTTTTAATATATGAAATAGATACTCCGAAAAAAAATAGCCAATTTTTATTAAAGTATCAAGATATGACAACGCACTCAAGACTGATTCGAATTCGTTTAAAAATACAAGATATATCGTCATTTATTTTGCAAGATACAAAATATTTACAACAAGAAATTGCTATTCCTATTAATGAAACAGAAACAAAAAAATTTGCAATAACATCTTATGAAATCGGAGATGATTATCCGTATACCTATGAACAATGCACATTAAACAATTGCCCAGTTTATGGAGCACACACATCTCCTAAAGCAGGAAGAAAGATTTTGTATATGCCAATCGTTCCAAAAGAAACAACAACACAAGAATTAGTAAAGGTATTTGTAAAATATGGAAAAATGCAATATATCATTAATGGAGTTCGCTATGAAGAAAAAGTTGTAAGTCATATATCAAAAGTATACAAAGGAAATTATTTATACTTTGATGTCAATGAACAAATATTAGATGCTACCAACATTGAAATGCTTTTAACGATTCGAAATAATCAATATAAATATATAATAAAATAAAAAGGAGAAGAAAAGATGAAAGATTTTTGGGAAAAGTTACGAAAGAACAAATATTTCAAAGTGGTTTTGGTATTACTCATAATTCTTTTGGTTGGATGGCTAATTTATAGTTTATTCATAGAAAAGAGATTAATTTTTCAAGAAAATGAAAAACAATTTTTAGAAGGAGTAAAAAATTATTATGATAGTAATTCTTTAGAACTTCCAAAAGAAGGTGGATACCGGGAGAAAAGACTTTCTGAAATGGGAAGTTGGGTAGATCAACTTTATGTTCCAAAGAAAAAACAAGCTTGTGATGGAGATAGTTTTGTAAGAGTGATCAATGAAGACGGAAAATATCGCTATGTTACCTATTTAAAATGTGGAAAGTACGAATCCAATACTGATCATGAATCACCATCTATTGTTTTAAATGGAGAAGATAGTGTAGTTGTTCATTTAAATGCAACTTATGAAGATGAAGGAGTAAAAGAAGTCAAAGATAATCATGGAAAAATCGATCCTTCTAAAGTAAAAATTGATACGAGTAGTGTCGATACAAGTAAAGTAGGAACCTATGAAGTAAACTTTCGAGTATATGACAAAAATTATAATACTGCAACAGCAAAAAGAACAGTCGTAGTCGCAGAAACCCTAAGTGCAAGAATTCAAAGAGAAAATGGAATCGCTTATACTTACACTGGAGCAGAAGCAGAAAATTATGTTCTATTTTCAGGAATGATGTGGAGAATTCTGAAATTAGATGAAGACGGAAATATTGCTATAATAACAGATAATAATATTGCTAATTTATATTATAGTAATTATGGTGAAGATTATAAAGATTCCAATGTCTATCATTGGTTAAATGATTATTTCTATGGCAACATCAATGAGAATAGTAAACAATATATATTAGATGCTACGTGGTGTTATGACAATCAAGAAAATGCTGGAATCATATCAACTTGCAATTCTTCAGTAAAAGCAAAAGTTGGTTTATTAAGTGTAAGTGATTATGAAAAGTCTAAAGAAGAAAATCGTTCATATTTAGTTGACAACGCAAGATTTATTTTATTGAACAAACAAAGTGATGAAGAAGTATGGATATCCGATATTTATAATGATAATGCTTTAGGAAATTATAATGTTCAAGATTTAAGTGGAGTTCGACCTGTTATATATCTATCCAAAGATATTTATGTAACAGCTGGAGAAGGATCCCAAGATAATCCATACAAATTACAAGATTATACCTATGCAAAAGAAAACGCTCCTCTAAATTCCAGATTAGTTGGAGAATATGTTGTTTACTCTGGATATAATTTTAGAATAGCTGGTAGTGATTCCGATGGAAATGTTAAATTAGTAGGGGTAGACTTACTAGAAAATGTAGCAGAATACCAATTACTTGTTGCTGGATATAGTAGTAATCTAGAAAAAATAACTCCAAATACACAAGAAGAAGGTAATTTGTATAACGAATTAGAAGAAAAAGCAATCAATTATATTAGTGATAAATCAATTGTTTCTCATGAATACGAAATCCCTGTATATGAAAGCGGAAAACAATATGATCAATTAGAAAAACAAAAAATAACCTTAAAAGTTGGTCTTCCTGCAAGCTATGAAATGTTCTCAGGGCTCAATATGTCAGCAGACAATTATCAAATTTATTGGTTAAGTGATTATAACGAAAGTGGAATTGTAACAATCGTCAATGGAAATAATGGACTTGCTTTTCATCTAAGTGTTGGTACTTTCCCAGATAATGCAATCAAACCTGTCATTTACGTAAAGAAAGATTTAAAGATTGCAAGTGGAAAAGGAACAATTTTAGATCCATATTATGTGAGGTAATAAAAAATGAGCAAAAGTGGTAAAAATAGAAAAACAAAAAAAAATAATTTGCAAAAAATCAATAAAAAAAGATTAGGAATTCTAATTGTTGGAATTCTTCTTCTTATGTTACTTGGAACTTTTGCCTTAACACGTGCAATAAAAAAAGTAACCTATAAACCATATTTTGAAATAGAAAATCGAGAAGACAAAATAAAAGAAACAAAAGTCGATGGGAATCAAGCTTATGCATGGTTAAGAGTACAAGGAACGAATATTGATACGCCAATCATTCCTTTAACATCAAATTTAGAGGATGATGTGGAAGCAAATTATTTGTGGACAGCAGCAGAATATAAAGAAGGAGAAAACAGAAAAGTTATTTATGGGCATAATATTCGAAATGTTTCCGCCTATCCTGAAATTGGAAATGAAGATCATATTCGTTTTGAACAATTAGTATCTTTTGCCTATTATGACTTTGCTAAAAAAAATCTTTACATTCAATACAATGATGGTACAGGAGATGCACTTTATAAAATATATGCTGTAACTTTTAACAATGAAGCTGATGAAGTTGGACAAAGCTATACTAAAAAACAAACAGAATCCTATATTCGATCAACAAGAAATGAAAGTATTTATAATTACGATGTTGATGTTACAAGTGATGATACTTTAATCGCACTAGTAACATGTACAAGATATTTTGGAAGAGAAGAGAAAACACAATTTAGAGTAGATGCAAGAAAAGTTCGAAAAAATGAAAAAATTATGAAATATAATGTTGAAACAACATCAAATTATGATATAATTAAATAAGGATAGGAGGTCGTTTATGAAACGAAATTGGATAATCGTTTTGCTATTGATTGGTC
>CANQHK010000014.1 GCA_947623645.1 uncultured Bacilli bacterium | reverse complement strand
CCTTAAACTCTTGTATTTACTTACCAAAATAGTCATTTCTTCTATTTTTGGATTTAACCGATACCTCCATGTCCAGGGTCTACAAAAAGGACTCTACCAAGTAGAGGAAGTTCTTTTATATGAGCATCAGCTTTGGAAAAAAGGCTTACGCAAAAAAGAAAAGAAAGCAATATAAAAAACATATATTTTTTAGTTGGTTTCATCGTATTCACCTATTTAAAATATATGTTTTTCTTGTCTTAAACATTTCTATTTGTTCATACATCAACTTTTCAAAATTTTAATTTTTTCTATTATAATATCCTTTTCTACAGATTAATTTATCCGTTGCAGCAAGTACACCCGGCAAAATAAACAAGATTAATATAACGGATGCAAAAGTGCCTTGGGATATCGTTTCACATATTTTTGCAGCAATGGCAGAAGCAAAATTTGCAACAACTAAAGTTACAATAATTAATATTGAAGAAGAACTTAGAATCGTATGAATGGACCTGTTGTAGGCATTTACCACCGAATCTTTTACTCCCATGGTTAACCTAGATTCTCGATAGTAAGAAGTATAAACAATAGCATAATCAATCGTTGCACCCATCAAAATTGCTTGCACGATAAGCAAAGCTATGAAATATACCGATCCTCCTGTAAGAGAAATTCCACTCATCGTAATATAAACTGCTGTTTGTATAATTAAGACTAAAACAAATGGAATGATCAAATCCTTAAAGGTAATCGCAACAACAACAAAGATAAAGATCATCGTTAATAATGTAATTTTATTTAATTCCCCATTAAATGTTTTACTCATTTCTACTGCCATTGGAGAATTTCCAACGACATAGATATCATCTTTCTTTCCTACTTCATCTTGGATAGAATTTATAAATTCATACGTTTCTTCATCCTCAAAAGCATATTTGGTATTTAATACAACTCTTGAATAAGAATCAGATACAATTAATTTTTTGGATTGATCAACAGTTTCTTTAGCATCGGTTATCGTCGTTCTTTTTTCTTTATCGATAAAATCGTCAAATCGAGGATCGGTAATAATGTCCGAATTTAAATAGTGTACAAATTCTTCGATAGTCATTTTCCATGATTCTTGATATTCCTTACTACTTCCATAATCCATATAAACTAAATCGAGTAAAGAACGGTCCAATTGATCCGTTAAAATATGTAGAGTATCAAATGCTTCTTTGGAAGTGTATTCTGTTTTTGTTAAAGAATTTTTCATTAAATTATTAATCGTTGTTAATTTTTCTTTTTTACTATCATCAAAGTTTGAAGCATAATTCTTGTTATTCATGACGTCCTTTACAAGAAAGTCAACATAATCATAGAGAGAAATTTGCTGGTTGTTTTTTATATATTTAGAATCATAGAGACTAAATAATAAACTCATGGTATCTTGATCAATTCCTAGTAATGAACTCAATTTCGAAGAAGTATATTTTGTCTTTTGAATCGTAGAATTCATAACCTCTTTTACTAAAGATAACTCTTCAATAGAAGAACTAGATAACTGATTTTTTAATAATTCGTTATCTTTATTTTTTAATACAAAGTTGGCAAATTCTAGTGGTGTTTTTTCTGTTGTTTGATGGTTATAGTCATATACCCCAACAATTTTAGCTACCTGTTCGGAATTTGTTCCAGTTATTTTACTGATATCTGTATAATTATAAGAAGTGTCCGTATGATTTACAATGAAATAAGCTTGCTGTAAGAACTCTCCTTTTTCTTCTAGAGATGGTTTTAATAATGGATTTTCTCTTTGAAGATAAAGGAAGTTGATGAAATTTTGAATCGATATTTTAGAAAGTCCTATTTGTGGATTTTGAGAATCGTAAACACCATAGATGATGCTTACTATGGTTTCATCTTTGGATAAAGTGGTTGCTAATTCACTCTTGCTAAATTTAGTATTGGCTTGATCGATGATGGACTCCGCATAATTTAAAGATGCTTTTTGATTGTCATCTAGTTGTGAAAAGATCATAGGTGTATTTAATAATGTATATACAAATTCTTGAGAAGTTAAAGTTTTAGGAAGAAACAAATCGAGTAAAGCACCTTTTTCTTTCACTCCAAACACTTCGTATAACTGAGTTCTATCAAATGCTTCTTGAGAGCTTAATACTTGAATCTTCTTTAAAGACTTTATATTTAAAGACTTTATAATTTCATCATCAAAATAAGATTCTTGTTGAGCCATATTTAAGGCAATCGTTGCAAATTCAGAGAACGTTAATTTGGATTCTGAATAATATCCAGTATAATATGTGTATAAAAGATATAAAGTATTTTCCTCTAAAGAAATTCCTAAAGAATCAAGTGCATCTTTCATCAAAGATAGTTCAAGATCCCTCTTTATATTATTCTCGTCGCTTAAACTTTTTAAGACTGTTAAAGATTGTAGAGTATCTTTATCGAACATCTCTTTATAAGCATCTTCTCTAGAGAGTTCTATAGCAAACGTTGCAAATTCTTGAAGTGTTAGTTTAGTATTACTTTCCATCGTTGTTCGATAGAATAAAAATAATTGTTCTATGAGATTTTGATCGATTCCAAAAATATTGGATAATTCACTAGCCGTCATTTTCTTATTTATTTTCGAAAGATCCGTAAAGTTTTGTAATTGTTTTAACTTGGAAAGCGTCGCTTTATCGAGGCTTTTAGAATATTTAGAATCTTTTGCTACATCGTTTAACATAAAGTTTACAAAATCTTTAATCGTCATCGTTGTAGTAATATTTTTACTATTATAGTAAAGAAGAATATTTTTAGCATCCTCTTCTTTCATTCCTAAAATTTCAGCAATCTCTTGAGTCGTTCTTTTTTTACCCATTAAAGAAGAAGAGGTAAAGTTTTCGAGTAAATCTATATTATTTTTCATTTCTTTCGTGAGAGATTTATTCCATTGATCATTTGGATAAATATCCGATTTTATAAAAGAAATAAATTCATCTAACGACATTTTATTATTTTCATCTTGATTATAATAGTTATAATAAATAATTTTAATTAGAGATTGTTCAATCTCAACATCTTCCCCTAAATCTTTGAATTTTTTGTTTAATTCATCATAAGCTAATTTTTCATTAATCGTATTCGAATAACATAAGGTTTGATCGATTTTTTCATCTTTTTCTAATTTCTTACAATAATTCGAAATTAATTCTTCGTATTGGTTATTATATACAATTGCTATTTGATTGGTTGCTGGAAAAACTTTCCCTACTTTATCTTGTTCAGAATCTGTGAATAAGATATTTACATTTCCTTTTAATAAATAGGCTATAACAAATAATAGAACGATTAAGATAGCCGATAACCAACGTGTTTTATATACAAAATTACCAATGGTTGTTAAATTTATCTTCGGTGCTTTTTTCTTAGTTTTAGCAATTAAATTATCAAACATTAATAACAAGGCAGGTAAACAAAAGAAGATACTTACTAAACTTAATAATACTCCTTTAGCAAGAACATACCCTAAATCTTTTCCAATTGTAAAACTCATAAAGACAAGAGCAATGAGTCCTACAATGGTGGTAACAGAACTACTAGAAATTGCTTTAAAAGAATGATATAGTGCTTCTTTCATCGCTTCTCTTTTATCCGAATAGTTTTCTTTTTCTTGCTTGTATCGATTGGACAACATAATCGAATAATCCATAGATAATGCTAACTGTAAAATAGCTACAATCGAATTGGTTATAGAAGATACACTATCAAACATGATATTGGTACCTTTATTAATAAAAACAGCAATTCCAATAGAAATTAAATAAAGCCAAGGTTCTACATAAGATTCACTTAATAAAATTAAGATTACCATCGCACAAGCAATCGCAAGAACAACGATCCATAACTGTAAAATAGGTTTATTTTCTTGATATATAGAGCCACTCAATCCTGCAGTTTTAAAATGATCTTGAACATAATTATAAACATTTGTAGCAGTTTCAGAGTGATCATAATCATCGACATTTAAAACGTATAAAGTATAATGATCTTTATTATATTCATCGGTGTTATCATAAGAAACGGAACTTACTCCATCAATTGCTTCTAATTTTTTAAGTGTTTCTTCTTTTTCTTTATCGGATAAATCTTTGAACATTACATTTAAAATAGAAGAATCTTCTTCTGCAAATTCTTTTTCCATGATATCTTTACCAATTTTCGTTTCTGATGTAGGTGGTAAATATTTCATAATATCTTCATTGATATTTACTTTCGTAGACAAATATAAGCAGAATACTCCTAATAAAACAAATAATGTTAAAAAGAAATATCTGTATTTTACAATCAAATTCGTTATTTTTCTCATAAAATTTCCCCCTAATAATAAATGCAAATACGATATTTATTATAGCACAAATTGATAAAAAAGTCTTAAAAAAATTTATAAAAAAAAACATATAATTAAAAATTCTTGAGCATCTGATGTAAAGCAATTTTTTTGAGTCAACAACTTTTAAAAATATATGTTTTTATTTTTTTAAAGAAAGTTCATGATAAGAATTCTTTTACCAAGAACCTCCTCCTCCTCCTCCGGAACCTCCTCCAGAGAATCCTCCTCCACCAGAGAAACCTCCACCGGAAAAGCCTCCACCAGAAGAACCTGTAAATCCTCCAGAAGAAGGAGCTGGAACACTGGTCATAGCAGAAGTAGCATAAACCATCGTTCGATTCATACAATTAGAAAAATATAAAATATCAAAAGTTGAAATATCACTTTCATACCAATCTGGTCCTGTCGTAATAATTCCTTCAAATTTTTTAACCCATTTATCACTAATGTCTAAAACATACGTATAGGGTAAAATATTATAAAAATAACTAGGATCTTCCATAACAAGTTCTTCCAATTTACTTTTTTCAGCTGTTTCTAAGAAATTCCGAAATCCTCTTATTTTTCCAATAATTTCAGTTCCATAAGGGGTTCTTTTAGGAATATAGATAAAACTTAAAACAAGTAAAAAAACAGAAAGCACCATTACTATTAAAATACAAAGATAATTTACTTCAAGAACAGGAAATAAATCAGACAAACCAATCAAAAAGAAAGTAGGAAATAGAGAATAAAATAAAGCAACAAAAATTTGTATAATCTTATCTACCAATCGTTGTTTTTTGAAAGCTTGATAGAATAGAACAAAAGCAGGAATAAAGAAGATAATAGGGAATAATAAAAAGAGAGAAGTTTCGTTTTCTGAAAAAATATAATAAGTAGGAATAATAAGGGAAAGAGCAATCATGATTCCAATAATCGTTCTTTTCTGATCAGACTTTTTATTATATATTTTAGAACGTAAACCTTGTAGTTTAAATTTAATCTTTGTCATTGTCGTATAAAAGCTATTTTTTAAATTTTCAGAAGAAACTTCTTTTCCACTTACAAATAGACTATTAAAAAATTCTTCCTCAATCTTATCTGTCCCATCATAACTTTTAACTTGCTTTAAAAGGAAATCCTTTTTCCCTTTTTCTTCGATTTTCAAATATCCTTGATTGGCAAGAGAAATAATTAAAGAAACGACATCTTTGTCACGGGCTTTATTATGATAAATATAACCAATTTCTGCACTATTCAAATGATCTGGAGGATAAAATTCAACCGTTTCAACAATCGCATCATCCACCCCGTATTTCTTCCATAGATAAAGTCCAATCACTGCAAATATCAACGGAATTGCCATCACAATATAATCAATCGTTTTAAAAAGTGGTACTACAAAATAACCATCTTCTAATTCAATTCGAGTCGTTAATGCTTCTCCTACATCTAGAGTACGTAAAATAGTTCCTGTAATATCATTACCCGAAATCTGTAGTTTCAAATCTTCTTTACTCGTTCCAGAAGCTTCTCCATATTTTCCTAGAGAAATACCAAATTTATCATGGTCATATTCTTTTGGCATATGAATAGAAAAAGAAACATTTTGAAGAGGTACATCCCAACCAGTTCCAATTATATTATAATAAAGTTCATCAAACTTTTTATTTTTATCTCTCCCTAAATCATAAGAATAAGAAATATCATATTCTTGCTCTCCTGTTAATGTATAATTTGCTGATCCAATTTGAATTACTTTATTATTATTTTCGATATAGGTATTATAGCCTTTATTAACATCAATATTTTTTACTTTAGAATTAATTTTCGTTGTAGTTCCATCCATTCTCGTAATCGTTTGAGAAATTGGAATATAACGATAGATTCCATGTTTGGGCACAAAAAAGTTAGCAGTAATCGTTTCTTGAACATCCAAAACATTATTTTCATTTACAGTAATATCCACATGATACTTCGTAATTTCATAATCATAAGCAAAGACATTTGCCGGAATCAAAAAAAAGAAAAAAGTTGCAAGTAGCAAAAACCCTTTTTTCATTAAAATTTTACCTTTACATTCTCTCGTTGTTCTTCATCTGTAATTTCAAACATTTTTTCTTCCCTAAATCCAAACATACCTGCAATAATATTGCTTGGGAACATTTGAACTTTATTATTAAAATTACGAACTACTGCATTGTAGTACTTTCTAGAATTGGCAATGTCTTCCTCTACCCTTGTTAATTGATTGGATAAATCTTTGAAATTTTCATTGGCTTTTAAATCTGGATAATTTTCAGCTAAAGCCATAATTTTAACAATTCCACGGCTTAATTCTTGGTTGGTTTCAATCTTTTCCTCAGGACTCATCTTGTCATATGCTGAGTTTCTTAATTTGATAACTCCTTCTAATGTTTCTTTTTCATGTTTTGCATAACCTTTTACCGTTTCTACAAGATTTGGAATTAAATCCCAACGTTTTTTTAAGTAAACATCCATCGTTGAAAATGCTTCCTTAACATTATTTTTTAGTCTTACAAAACCATTATAGGTTGCAATAAAATAAATGAGTAATAAGACTACAATTACTCCGATAATAATCCATATCATTTTTCTTCCTCCTTTATATTATTATCATATCACATTTTTTTATTTTTTAACACTTTTTATGAATTTTTATTTTTTGTTATTACATAGTGATAACTATCTTTTACCATGTCTTCCAGTGTTTTTTCACAAATAAATCCTAATTCCTCTTTAGCTTTGGTTGGATCCGCATAACATTCAGCAATATCTCCTGGACGACGGGGTGCAATTTGATAAGGTATTTTTACATGATTGATTTTTTCAAAAGCTTGAACAATTTCTAGTACGCTATATCCTGTTCCTGTTCCTAAATTATAACAGAAGATTCCACTTCCTTTTTCTAATTTTTCGAGAGCTTTTAGATGACCTCTTGCTAAATCGACGATGTGAATATAATCTCTGACTCCGGTTCCATCTTTTGTATCATAGTCATTTCCAAAAACATTTAAATAAGGAAGTTCTCCTGTTGCAATTTTTACAATGTAAGGCATTAAGTTATTAGGAATTCCATTGGGATTTTCTCCAAGTAATCCAGATTTATGTGCTCCAATGGGATTAAAGTAACGCAGGATACAAATTCGAAAAGAAGAATCTGCTTTGTATAAATCTCTTAAAATTCCTTCAATGATGAGCTTAGTCGTTCCATAAGGATTGGTTGTTGAAAGAGGAAAATCTTCTCGAATTGGAAGGGACTTTGGTGTTCCATAAACTGTAGCGCTGGAAGAAAAAACAAGATTTTTGCACCCTACTTCCTGCATAACTTCTAAAAGAGTGAGGGTTGAATCAAGATTATTTCTATAATATAGAAGAGGTTTGTTAACAGACTCTCCAACGGCTTTTAATCCTGCAAAATGAATTACTGAATCAATGTTTTCAGTTTTAAAAATCTCAAGCATTTCTTTTTTGTTTGCAACATCTACCTCATAAAAAGTAGGAACTTTCCCTGTAATTTGTTCAATACTTTTTAGAGTTTCTTTGGAAGAGTTTACAAGATTATCGACAATAACAACTTCATGTCCTGCTTCCAATAATTCTACTACGGTGTGACTTCCGATGAAACCACAACCTCCCGTTACTAATACTTTCATATTTTTTCTCCTTTACAATCTTCCTTTTTCGGTTTCTTTAACAATATAAATTGGTCTTTTTTTCGTTTCCAAATAAGTTTTAGCAAGATATTCTCCGATAATTCCGGTTGCAAAAAGTTGAACTCCGCTTAAAAAGAAGATAATACAAACAAGAGATGGCCATCCACTGACGGGGTCTCCAAAAAGAAGAGTACGAACAATAATAAATACAATCATAATGAGAGAAACAAAGCAAAGAACAACACCAAGAAGGGCCGCAAAAATAAGTGGTGCTGTTGAGAATGCTACAATTCCTTCAATGGCATAGGCAAACAACTTCCAAAAACTCCATTTAGTCGTTCCCGCTACTCTTTCTTGATTTTCAAACTCAATCCATTTCGTTTTAAATCCCACAAAAGAGAATAACCCTTTCGAATAACGATTGTATTCCTGCATAGAAATAACAGCATCAACAACAACTCTTCTCATAAGTCGAAAGTCTCTTGCACCATCCACCATTTCTGTTTTTGAAATATGCGCAATAATTTTATAAAACCATTTCGTAAATTTTTTTCTTAAAAAAGAATATCCATTTCTTGAACGACTCTTTGCAGCACAGATATCATATTCTCCCTCTTCTAACGTTTCAAACATTTCGATTAAAAGCTCTGGTGGATCTTGTAAATCGGCATCCATCGTTGTAACATAATCTCCAGTTGACGCTTCAAGACCTGCTAAAATTGCGGATTCTTTTCCAAAATTTCTGGAAAAGGATAAGAACCGTACTCGTTTATCTTCTTTTGAAAGTTTTTTTAACACCTCTAGAGTTTTATCTTTACTCCCATCATTTACAAAGATATACTCTATATCTGCTTTTATTTTATGAACAATCTTTTCAACCTGTTCATAAAAAATTGGTAAGGATTCTTCCTCGTTATAACAAGGAACAACAATTGATATTTTTTTCATCGTACAACTTCCTTTTCTTTTTCTATATTTTTTTCTTGATATAATTTAGGATTGGTTAAATATTTCTGATTCTTACTTGTAGGTTTATCAGGAATCGTAAGGTAAATTTTATTCGTTTCTAGTAGTGGTTTTAATATTTCATGAAAATACCACCTACTTCCTATTTTTAGATGATTCATAATTTCTATACGAGTCCTAGGAATTTTACAATATTCTATAATCACTGTTTCATATTTCACTTTACTATCATGTTCCCCATCATGTTCCCTGTCATGTTCCCTATCATGACCACTTTCATGTCCACTTACATGTCCACTATCATGTCCACTAACAGGTACTTTTCTGCAAGTAATGGAACATGTACTTTAAACATACTATCTTCATCAAAAACGGGAACTCCTTTAGAATATATTTTCGTATATTTAGTATCTTTTTGCCCAAGAACTTCATCATCTTTTGATTCGTTCATAAATCTTGTCCATACTTCACCTCTAATTTTTATCAATAAATTCTTCGATTAAACGAACCATATTTTTTGTATTCGATTTATATTTTTTAGGTACAAAATCTTTTTGCTTTTGGTAAGCTTCCAGAAATGTTTCTTCATCGTGAAAACTTAAAATATAACCCTCTTTTGTAAACTCTTCTGTAATTTCTAATTGATGATTGTTATGTTGTTCTTTATATTCTGCCCGCCTAGGCATGACGAGTACTTTCTTATTGTTTTTGAGTCCCGTAAAAATACTCCCTACTCCTCCATGAGTAATCAATAAACTACACTCTTGAATATATTTTTCGAAATCATCTTTACTAACATAATCCAATATCTTCATATTTTTAGAAGAATAAGAAGTATAACCTGCTTGAACAATGACTTCTTCTTGAATAATCTTTTTTTCGATTGCAGAATCAATTATTTTTAAAAGTCTTTCAAAACTTTTATCCTGCGTTCCAAGAGATACAAATATCAAAAAATCCACCCCCCATACGTTGCCTTGGGATAAACTTCAAGCATACTCTCCCATTGAACGATAAATAAATCAGCAAAATGATAAATGAGTCTCCCTGTTGCTGTTTTCGAGTGAACATTAGCAAAAGTTTCGATGTAGATAATTTTTTTTCCAAAAAGTTTTGCAATGCAACACATTGGTCCAGCTGTATGAACACCCGTTGTTACAATATAACCAGGACGATATTTCAAAAAATAGAAAAGACTTAAAAAGCAATTCGCCAAAAGTTTAAATGGGTACGTTACAGGATGATCTTTGGTTCCATAAATGAGAAAATCAATTTTTTCATGATATTTATCTTTTAAAGATAAATTATCTTTTGTCTTTTCGGTAATGATATGGTAATCATATTTCGAAAACATCTCTTTTAATTGAATCAGTTCTGTAAAATGTCCTCCACAACTCGATATAAATAATACTTTTTTCATAATATCTCCTATGGTTTTAAAACTTTTAGCCATTTGCTTTTAATAGAGGCGGATGCATAATTCAAACTTTTTTCACGAGCATTTTTCCCAAGTTCCATTCTCGCATCATCATCTTCTAACAACTGAATAATTCTACTCGCCATTTTATCACTATCTCTATCTTCGATCAAAAATCCATCTTTCCCATTTTCAATTAATTCACAAGCTCCTTCAGCAGAAGAATATGCAATACATGGCAAACCATTACTCATCGCTTCTAAAAGAACAATTCCAAAAGACTCTGTATAACTCGTCATAAGATAAATACTTGCTTTATTTAATAATTTTTGGATTTTATCTTGTGTTAAATAACCGTGAACTTTCACATGCTTTTCTAATCCGTATTCATAAATTTTATCCACAATCATATTCTTTTGAGTTCCATCTCCTACTAAGTCGAGGAACAAATCATGATTTTTTTGATAAGCTTTATAAAACACATCAATCAAATCTGGCATTCCTTTTTCTCTTGAAAAACGTCCGACAGAAATAAGATGGCAAGAATTTAACAAAGAAGTTTTTTTCGGAATAAACTCTAAAGAATTTGGAATACATACACATTTGCATTTATAATTAGCATCTTTCATTTGTTTTTTATAAAACATTCGAAGAGATTCAGAAACCAGTACCAAAGTATCCATCTTTTTACAAGATTTTACTAAAGAAGCGGCATACTCCATATTACCATGGTGATGATTGTGTTCCCAAGCAATTTTTAAACATTTTTTAGAGGCATACTTGCCTGTCCACGTATTAAACATAACACGAGTCGATACAATAATATCTGCATCATTTTTCTTAATTGCTTTAATCATTTTTCTTTTTCTATCGATAAGCATTACTTTTAAACCATAGAATGTATCTTTTAAGAAAGATAAAATCTTTAATTTTTTAAAATAGTCTTTCCAAACTTCTTTGAAAAGTTCTATCCACTTTATTTGAAAAAACAATTCTTTATACAGCTTTACTCGCTCTGCAATATCACTGTTGATTAAATATTGGACATTTACCCGCTTATCTATTTTAAAAGCACTTTCTTCTTGGAGTTTATAAATCGATATAATTTTAACATCGTAACAATCACATAAAGAGTTGGCAAGACTTACAATGGATTTTTCAATTCCACCATAGCCTAAGTGTAAAGCTAAGATTGAAACTTTCTTCATTCGTACCACCTATTCTTATTATAGGCTAAAATGGTAAAAATTACAAGAAAAAGAAAAAAGGAAGCCCAAAAGCTTCATCGATTTAATTAAAATTCTCTTTTTTCTTGAATTTTGCTTGAATTCCCTGAGATAAAATACGTATAGTGCGAAAACAATTGACAAAAAGTGGAAATTTTACATGATTTATTTTTAAAACCTTGAGAGATTCTTTAAAACTTTTATAATAACCCTTTAAACCATTTGTGCTAACTCCTCCACTTCGCATATAAATGAGATTCTTTTCAATGTATTGCATAGAAACGTTATTTTTCATAATTCTTAACATAAAATCATAATCTGCAGCAATTCGAAAATCTTGATTATATAGTCCATATTTTTCATAAATACTTTTCTTTACATAAAGAGTTGGATGCGGTGGATACCACCCAAATTTATAATTTCCGGTTTTGCTTTTAAAAATTCTTTGTGGAATACTCATTGTTTCTTCATCCATAAATAACAAATCAGAATAAGTTGCATCACAATTCGCTTTTTCAAAAGTTTCTGCAACTGTTTTTAAAACATTCTCATCAGCAAAAATATCATCTGAATTTAAAATACCAATAACTTCTCCCGTTGCTTTTTTAATTCCTTTGTTCATTGCATCATACAAACCTTTATCTTTTTCAGAAATGTATTTTAGTTTTCCTTTAAATTTCTTTTCATATTCCTTTACGATATTCATTGTATGATCCTTACTTTTACCATCGATAATCCAATATTCGTAATTGTCATAAGTTTGCATCAAAACAGATTGAAGTGTTTCTTCAATTGTTTTTTCGGAATTAAAGCATACTGTTATTAATGTAATTTTCATTTTTAACCTCCACTTTTAATTTTTTTTAGAATCTAATTTTTTAATTTGAAAAAATAAAACTCCAAGATACAATATTGTTTCTGTAAACATAATAATAAGGTAACTAATGGCGGCGCCATCAAGAGAGTTAGATTTTACAAAAATATTAGAAAGAAGAAAGGCAATACAAGCTGTTATAACAACAATGATAACCTGACAGAAGGTCTTTCGCAAAGCAATTAAAATATAGGAAATGAGAATGGTCATTCCATAAGCCAATGCACCAAACATGATAATCATAAATTGGAGCTTATATTCATCTAACTCTAAATCATAAAGGAACTCTAATGTAGGGATTCCTAAAATATATGCGATAAGTAAAACTACTCCCCCAAGACCAAGCATAAAGAAAATTAAATTTCTAGTAATCTTTCGAATGATACTTATATCCTGTTCGGATAAAGCTTCTGAAATTTTTACTAAGAATGGTTGGACAATAAATTGAGTAAGTAGAGACATTGCCATGGCTGGCATGGATATAATCCCATAAATTGTTTGTAAATTTGCAGATAAATAACTATCAATTGCATATCTTGGAGCATTTAGAATATAAATGGACAAAAATGAAAATAAAAATGTGTTCCATCCTTCTCTTAAGAGAATAAGATTGGTTTCTTTGGAAAAGCTCGTCTTATTGTATTTTATATACTTTAATTTTTTTAGATCATAACAAATTACGTAAATTATATAAAACAAAATTGTAAATATAATTGTGAACAATAAATTATGAGTTAGTAAATCAATTACTAAAAACAATAAATAAACAGATATCGAGCGGAAAGTCATACTTTTTCCAACTAAGTCCAAGAAATCGTTTTTTTGTAACATTCCATATAATGTCTCTTCCATTGTTTCTATACATTTAAAAAAACAAAGTAAAAGTAAAATTGTAGTTTTATATAAATCATAATTTCGAAGAACACAGAAAAGAAAAGCAATTGCAAACATGATAAGAGAAGTGATAAGTCGATTAAATACATAATCACTATCACTATGTTTTTTATTTAAATCAGTTGCTTGGAAAACACGAGTGGAATAAATACTTAAAGTATAGAACAAACAGGCTGTTGCAAAAGAATAACTAAAAATTCCAGCATCATTTATACCGTTTATTCTTGTAACAATAATTAAAAGAATCAAAGAAGTACAAGCGTTTAGAGTAGAACCTACTGTATTCCACATAATTTTATATTTATTATCCTTTTTCATAAAAAACCTCTAAATTTTACTATATACAAATATGGCAAATTTGATAATTCCTAGTTTTTGTAAAAGTAAGAACAAAGACATAATCCATTTTACCGAAACCTCTTCACCATATTTTTTCGTAATTCCTAAATACTTATTTTTCCCTTTTACTTTTTGAACACTATAAAACCATTGAAAGAACGTATCATAGCTTTTAGAAATTTTCTTTTTGGAAGCTCCCTTGCACGAAAAAAGAAGGTAATAAACAATGGTTCTTAAATAAAAATACTCTAATAGTTCCCGATCTTTTGCTATTTTAATTTTTTTATCAATCGTGCTTAAAGTAAAAATTAAATCATCTGTATAATTTAACTTTTTATTTTTTGTATTTGATAGACTTTCTTGATTGTATAGCCAATGGTATTTGGTAGTGTCCATAATATAAATTTTTTCTGCCTTTTGATAAGCTAAAATATTAAAATAAAAATCGTCTGCAATTTTTGTATTCAAAAATTCAAAATGATTCTCCATAATAAAACTTGTTTTATAAAGTTTTCCCCAACAAGCAAGTTGAATATACAAAGCTATAGGTTGGTTTTCTAGTTTACGAGTAAATAAAGTCTTTCCTTCATAACTCATTCTTTTATATCCACCTACTAAAATATCATAATCTTCTTTTTGAAGAATATTGATAAAACTTTCAAGATAATCTTTTTCTACTTCATCATCATTATCGCAAAATGTTAAATACTCTCCCGTTGCATATCTTAATCCTTCATTTCGAGTATAGCTGAGTCCTTTATTTTTTCTAGAGTGAACAATAATTTTTTCTGGATATTTTGCTTCGTATTTCTGCATAATTGTTAGGGAATCATCCGTAGATCCATCATCCATTAATAGTATTTCAAAATTTTGATAAGTTTGATTTAACAAACTATCGAGCAAAATTTTAATTTTATTAGATGGGTTATAAACAGGAACAATAATGGATATTTTAGGATTTTTTATCATTATTTTGTTCCCCTTTCAATAAAGAAACTTCTTGAATCAAAATGGTAATTTTCTTTTGCTGTTTGGATACAATGATGGTAAGAACTAAAGTGATATATAATAATAAAACTAGTAAGATGGCAATAACCAAATTAACAAGCACTTCAAATCCAATTAAACTGGCAATATGTCCTAAAAATTTTGGGAATAAAGAAACAAATAATAGAATAGCAGAGGCAAAAATCCAGACTAAAGCATATTTCACTGGAATTTTTTTATCCTTCATAAATTTAAAAATTAAAAGAAGTAAAAGGATGGAAAATATAAGTAAGTCAATCCTTAAATTTAAAGTCATTTGTTACACTTCCTTTCAACAATTAAAATTGAAAGTATTACATTAATCATATAATAAATACTTTTCCAACTTGTAATAGAAGATTTTCCACCTTTTCTTTCATGCATTTCAACAGGAACTTCTTTAACTTTATAATTTTTCTGTAAAGCATGGACAGTAGAAATAGGTTCTGGATATTCAATAGGATAATCATCTACAAATGTTTCCATAACTTTTTTGTTAATGGCACGAAATCCGGAAGTTGTATCATAAATCATTTTATTCGTCTTAAATTTTATAACAAAAGAAATTAATTTAATTCCTATTCTCCGAACAAAACTCGATTTGAAACTATTACTATTTTTATCAATAAATCTTGAACCAATTACCATATCTGCTTCTCCGTTTAAAATAGGAGCAATAATCTTTTCGGCATATTGAATATCATGTTGTCCATCCCCATCATATTGAATAGCAATATCATAATCATTCTCAAGAGCATATCGATATCCCGTTTGGACTGCACCACCAATCCCTAAATTATGGATTAGTCGAATATGAGGGATACGATTCTCTGTTAAAATTCGTTCTGTATTATCAGAAGATCCATCGTTAATAACAATCAAATCATATTTTTGTTGTGACTTTTTTTTATAATTATTTATAGTATTAACAACTTTTAATATATTTTCTTCTTCGTTATATGCCGGAATTATAAACAATAGTTTATCATTTTTTGCCATTACTACGAACCTCCTTATATAAAATAATTAATAATTGTTGCAATTACATTATAATGAACTAAACATAAAACAATAGAACAGACGAGATATGGATGTTTAAATTTTAAGTATTTATCCTTATCACACAATAACAACAATGGTAAAATCATAATTGGCAAAAAGTACCGACCTTGAACCCCTTCAACAATACTTTCTCCAACAATAGTCCACGTCAAATACATAGCAAGCAAAGTAAGATAAAAAATGAAAATTGCAATGACTCCCATAAAAACTTTTTCTATTAATGTATAATTCTTTTTTTCCTCAATCATAAATGGCGCAAAAAACAACAGAATTAAATAAGGATATAAAATATGCCGACTAATATTGATATTTAAACTTCCAAGGTTTGTTCCTAAAAAAGTTTCTATATAAAAATCTCCTTTTTGAGCATATGTTTTCTGAAATACATAGAAAATTTTAGTTGGATTTTGAATTAAATATTGAAGTTGTTGACTCAAACTAATATTATTTTCAGATATATAGCTAGATTCTATTTCGCGCGGAACATAAGAATGTAAGAGAAATAAAAATATACAAGTTAATCCTGCAACAACTGTTACTAAAAATATAATCACTTTTTCTTTTTTTGACAAGTTTTTTTTAAAAAGAAATAGTAAAGAGAACAAAATCAACGGAATATATACATATTTTAAAGTTGCCATAAGAAACATAAGAATATAAAGACAGTACTTTTCTTTTTTTTCCATTTTAGTTTGTTTATGAAGTAGATAAAAAACATAAGCAATATAGAAAATACAAATACTATTAATCATAGCATCTGCAGATACAGATATTGCTTGGTGTAAAAACATTGGACTCATCAAATAAATACAAGTTAACAATTTACCAATAGGTATTAATCGTATCGAAAAGTATCCCAATGCTAAAAAAGAAATAAAAGTTAAAATTCTCCCTAAGTAAAATCCAATATAATGTGGTAAATGTGAAATATTCCCCAAAGAAATTCCTACTACTGCAGGTAAATAACTTGTAATATTATATTCTGAAATACTAATTTTCGTTTTTTCAGAAGATGCTTTGAGATGTAACAAAGGACTCAATTGTTGATATGTTTTCAAATTAGGATAAGAATTTTCTGCTACTTGCTTTGGATATTCTGTAAAATTTTTAGTAAAGAAAAATTCTCCCTGACTAAATTTATAAACTGTGGCATAATGCACATTCTCATCGGCAACATTTGTTGGAATTACAAAAATCAAATAACATAAGCCAATAGGAATAGCCATTAATAGAAAAAATTGTTCAATTGTAATTTTATTTGTTTTAATTTTATAAGAAAGAAGAAAAATAAGTGTTTCCAAAAAAACAAGTAAAACAACAAATTTTTTGAGAGAAAAATTAAAATAATATTGAACATTATAAATCTCAAGATAAAGAAAACAAACAGCCGCTAAACTAATAAGAAAATAAATAGGTATAAAATATATATTCTTGTGAAGAAATGAACAAGAAAATTTTTCTTTATCAATAACTGAATAAATCAAGATAGCACTTACAATTAACAAAAGAAAAGATACAAAAATAACTTTTTCAGTTGAAATAGAAGTCCCAGACAAAACCATAGAACTCTGTGAAAAAGAATTTGCTACCTGTTCACCATATATAGCCAACTTTTCATTTTTGCTACACTCATTGCATGCTAATACATAGTGATATTCCTTTCCAA
>CANQHK010000013.1 GCA_947623645.1 uncultured Bacilli bacterium | reverse complement strand
AGGTGGAAGCACACCGAATTCTACCTCAAAACCTACAGACGATTCCTTTGCCCTAAAATTAAATGGTAATGCCACAGTAAACCATCAAGTGAATCAACTTTATACAGATATAGATAAACCAATTACAACAACTAGTACAGTCATTAATGATGGCCTAGAAAAAATTACTACTGCTGTTGTAACCGCTCCAAATGGAAGTACTGTTAAAGAGTTTGGAATTGATACAAAAGTAAGTTTTACTCCGAATACAGCTGGAAATTATAAGATTACTTACAAAGTTAATGCGTATGGAAAAACCTATACAATTACTCGTACGATAGTTGTAAAATAAATTAAAAATTCACTTTTAACGAAGTGAATTTTTTTGTCCATAAATTTCTATTCTCTTGGTTGTGGAAGATTTTTTTCATAATACTCATAAAGTTCTTTAAACCGATTAAAGTGAACAATTTCTCTTTGTCTTAACCATAGAAGTGGTCCAAGTACATCTGCGTCTTCCGTCATGTCAATTAAATTTTCATAAACAGCACGTGCTTTTTGTTCTGCTGCCATATCTTCTGATAAATCTGCTAGAGGATCTCCTACTGCTGAAAAATAGGCAACAGTAAATGGAACGCCACTTGCATCCGTTGGATATAAATCAAGTCCATGCGCTGCAAAATGAGGACCTAGTCCTGCTGCTTCTAATTCTTCTACGGTTGCACCTTTCATAAGTTGATAGATCATAGCAGAAATAATTTCAATATGTGCAAGCTCTTCGGTACATACACGATAGTCAGAAAGGACTATCGTATGAATCAATGTAAGCATTTAAAAAAGAAAATAAGCGGAAAAACAGTATGTAACTTAAATGAAAAAAGAGAAGTTCCAAAAATGTGCAATGGATGTGCATTTAAAGAATTTGAAACACCAAAATGCACAAAATATCAAAAAAATTGTGCAATTCAAGAGAAAAAGTCTCCTAAAATATGCAGTAAAAGTGCAAAATTAAGGAAATTAGAAAGAAATAGAGAGAGTCTATTTACTGATGATTTAGAGCACTGTATTATTTGTGGAAAAAGTCCTGTAAATCTTCATGAAATTTTCGGAGGGAGAAATCGATCCAATTCAATAAAATACAAGCTTGTACTTCCTTTGTGTACCTGTGAACATCACAATCAAATAGAATGCAAAGGAATCCACTTTGATAAAAAATTAAGAGACGAATGGTATAAAAAAGGAGAATCCAAATTTATTGAAACTTTTCCTAATTTAGACTTTAAAGAGATATTTAAAAAGAATTATTTGTAACTGTTTAAGCAAAATCATATTAAATTATTAAACTATTCTTCTTTCATATAACTACGTTCTTTTATTTTTTCTAATTTATTTTGACTAATCGGGTATAAAGAAGCCAAAAAACAATAATCTTTATCTATGTTTAATTTAACGACATAACAGACAATTTCAGTAGTTACTCCGTAATATAAAATAGTCTGTCTTTTTTTATCATAAAAGGTAAACTCTGGAGTGCTTAAAACATCGGAAATAGCATTTAATGCAGTTATATAATTGTCAACATTTTTGAAGTCTTTTACATGCTTAGCAATATGAACATAAAAATCTAGTGATTGCATAATTGGTCTTTGATTATATTCATATAAATTATGTTTGTCAGCAATATTTTTCGTTATTATTCCTACCTGTTTCAAATCTCTCTTATACATAATTACTTCCTAGTTACCCTTTCTTCAAAAATAAAGCCTGCGAGTTACGCAGGCTATGAGCAATTCGTAGTCTCCCAGTCCTACATGTATTCTTTCGGTCAAAGACCTACTCAGACTTATACAAGATAAGCGTAGCGAAAGAAGAAATTTTTCGCCCCTAATTGCTCACTTATAATTATATAATGCGATAATGTAAGATTTTGTCTAATAATCGCACTATCAATTATTTAATTGAAAAAGATGTACATCTAATTCAATGTGTGACATATTATAACATATTTTTTATGAAATGTCAACAAACGTATAATAATGTCACTTACAAATATACTATATCACATTTTTTCCAAATTTAGACAATTTTTTTAACTTTTTTTAAATTATTGACACCTTAATCGACAAAAAAAGAGGATAGTTACCTTTAAATTAACTCTATATGAAAATTATTTTTTGGGCTCTTCATAGCGAAGAATATCTTCTAAATCGCCTTCCAGAACATAGCATAATTTTGCTAGAATGTCTTTATCATATCTGGTTATATTTCCTGACATATACCTTTCTATTATTTGATGATGAAGTCCAGTCCTTTTTACCAACTGGCTTTTTGTAATTTTCTTCTTTTTCATTAAAGTTTTTATATCGAATTTTATAGTTCCATAATCTACATAAGTAACAATATTTTTCTTTTCCATGGCTTTCTCCTTTTCAATTTTAATGTTATCATTTATTCGGCACGAAAAAGAGACGTTTTTGTATTCTGAATATTTATTCACTTTTTTATATAAAATTTTTTAATTTTATGTTATAGTAAAAATGAAAGGAGGACTTATGGAAACAATTATTATTCTATCTATATTATTATTTATATCACTTATTATTAATATTATATTAGCATATAATCTTTACGAAAATAAAATGCTATATGCTACTTTAAAAAAAGATTATGAAAAATGGAGAAAAGAAAAAAAAGAGCCTGGCCGCAAAGACTAGACTCTTTTTATTATTCTTTAAATCCATACTTTTTTAACGCTTTTAATGTTTTAGGACCTACATTGCCATCAATTTCTGCATCGTATTTTTTTTCTGCCTTAGCCCGTTTTTGAAATTCTTTAATAGATGATTGTAAATATGGTCCATAGTAATTTCCTAAAGCCTTTTTATTGGTGTATGAAGGAAATGTTTTATACATGAACTCTGCAATTTTACCAATGTTTTTGTGATTATCTCCAAGAGAAAAATATCCTTTTTTAGGGAAGAAAGCTTCCGTTTTATCTTCCTTAGGTTCTTCTTTTGGAACTTCTTTAAACTTCAAATTTTTGTTATCCACAATTTTTGTGAATTTAGGATCAATATACATTACTTCCTCAGGAGGCAAAGAATCTCCTTTAATTACCCAAGAACCTTTGCTATTTTTTACCCAATTATTACTATGACCTTTTCCACATACTAAATGCAAATGATTTGCACTCGCTCCATCAGTTCCCTCATAAGCGATAATATCGCCTTTTTTGATAACGTCTCCTACCTTGTATTTTGCTGTCTTAGAACCATCGTTCCAATGAGTTAACGTAATCCATACAAAATCGTTAAATGTAGGTGTAGTGACCTTTTCTGTCGATTCTAGCCATATTGTATTCGTAGAACTGTTTCCTACTCCTTTAATTGCTGTTACTTTCATGTCGACGGTAGCAAAATATGCACTCTGTCCACCGTCTACTCCTGCCACATCAATAGGATAATCTTTTGGAGAACCATGAGAGTGATTGTAATGGCTCGCTTTACCATTATAATCCTGCGTGATTCTCATGGTTTCCATTCCAAACGTAAAATATTTCATTTTATTCCCTCTCTTTCTTTTTATCAATACAATTTAATGCGAAATTCAATAACGCAGAAATTCCTGTAGCAATTGCTCCAATAATAATACTTGTTAATACTGCCGTATCTGTTAAATCAGCGTTTGGCAATGTAATAACTAATGAACTGATAAAAGCCTCGAAAAATGTTTTCAAGGCTCTTTCAATTATATTTCTCATTTTTACATCTTCCCTTCTTTCTCTAATTTCTCTATTTTTTTATGAATGTACGAGTTTAAATGTAATGCTTTTGTATAGTGATCGTATACTTCATAAAATCTTTGGTATTCAACGTCGTCTATTTGAACGCCATTTTCAATGTCTTTTAAAGTTCGTACCAGATAATTTTTGCAAGTATTTTCATCTACTGCTTTAATATCTTCTTTTAATTCTTTCTTTACTTGCTGTATATCGTCTTTTAATTCTTTTTTCATAGTATCTAATTTTGATTCTAGTGTAGATAAAAGAGCACTTGCTAATAAGTCCGATATTTTATTCAATATTTTCATCTTTCGCCTCATTTTTTTCTAATACTAGTGATTCTAATTTTTTTATTCTTTCTTCTAAATCATCAATCTTTTTTTGCTGCTGATCTATGATTTCTTGCTGTTCTTGGATTGCCTTCGTTATAGCCGGTATTATTTTATCAATCGCGGGCTGTTTCATCTTTTCTTCGCCGATTTCGAAGATAAAATCTATATCTATTTCTTCTAATTCATCAGCAATATAACCATTTTTTACATGTCCTCCAGTTTTGTAATCAAATTCTCGATGTTTGATGGCAAGTATTTTTTCTAGAGCATTATACGTACTATCCTCGATATTCTTTTTTAATCTCTTATCTGAAAGCCACATACTTACTCCCCAAACACTTGAAGGAGTGCTTATTTCTACATAATTTGAACTTCCTGTTACTAACCTAACATTTGTTATCGTACTTGCATTCGTACCTATATTAATACCATTATCAAATTGTACAAGTTCATAAAATCTTGTATTACTATGAAAATTTGATTGAGATCCTTCTACGTATAAACCTTGATGCGCTTGCAATTGTCCACTAAAGCTACCTACTTCAGACACTCCTAAACTTCCTGCAAAGCTTCCATTTCCAGCGGTAAGGTAAGAATTAGTATTATTTCCAAAATATGCACGTATTGAATTGCTGGTGTCGTCATACATTAATGTTAGAACTTCTGTTTTTACTGTTCTAGTACCATGCCAAACTCCAAAACCATATTTCGACATTTCGGCAAAAGTTGTTGAACCATGCGAATCATTATACTCTATTATTAAAGAATCTCCAGTTATATCGAAATTTCCTACTTTTCCTGTGGTTGCGTTTATTGTACCTGTTATATTCGCGTTTTTACAAGTTAAATCCCCTTCCTTGGTAATTTTAAGATTTGTACTATCAACTACAATATTTTTGCTTGTAAGATTAATGGTGTTTCCAGCAATTAAATTAATAATATCATTTGCTTTTAAATTAAGACGGTCGGCATCGATTAATATAGAAGATGTATCATTATTTATTTTTTCAACAATTTTTGCGTAAGTATAATCTGAATTATTTACTTTTTTAGCAATTTCTAAATTAAGAGTATTCTCACTTTCTGTTACTTTTTGTTCAATTATATTTGTCATTTCTGTTGTTTTAGTATAATCTTTTAACGCATTCGCTGTATAATTTCTTGAATCTTCTACTGTATTTCTATTTAGTTGTTCAGTATAATCTTTTGTAGAAAACTTAGCAGATACAGAAGAAGTGATACTTGCTTCTGATTCACTAACTTTTTGGTCTATTTTTGCGTCCATCTCGGTTGTTGTAGAATAATCTTGGCTAGAACCTGTCCAAAAAGTTGGCTTTGAAGAATGTGTTAGTTTTATAGAACTGTATTCGAAAGTACCGACAAGAGCGGAGGCGTATATTAATATATGCTTTTTAGTATTACGTAAATCTGTTGCTCTAAAAGTAAAACTATAATTTCCACCGTTTTGACTAATATTCATTGCTTCTTGCGAACCAAAATCTGTGTCCCATACTTCTATAACAGCAGCAGTTGTATAAACATCATAAAAATTTATTGTGTAATAATCTCCTTCAACCAAAGATTCAGTTATATCATATTCTGCAACTATACCTTGTCTACTAGTTAATACAGGAACATTGCTGTTCAAAATCATGTTTGTATTATCGATACTAAATTCATCAAACCTTGTATTTGTCTCTTCTTTTGTCGTATAAGTTCCTGAGACTTCACTTCGAATGCTTGCTTCACTGTCTGTAACCTTTTGCTCAATTTCTGTTTGCAAACTTGTTTCCGTCTGCTTTAGTTCGTGGCGAGTTGCGTAGGCTTCTGATAATGGTGTATTTTTTAAATATTTTATAGATGTATTTGTTTCCAAATCGTCTACTAATTCTACGTGATTTATGCCTTCATAAAGAGGAATATTTACTGTTGGTAAAATAATTTGTTCTGGAGTTTCTAATGGATAATAAATAAAATTATCCTCTTTTTGCAAAAAGTTATTTAATGCTGTGTAATCATACATATTTTCAATGTATATATGAATTGTTTTTCCTCCAGCAGAAATACCTTCTTCGCATTGATATGTTTTTGAAGCTGTAGATGACTTTAAATATCTAGAATATAAAAATTTGTTTGTTGTACTAGCACGGTATTTCATATCTTGAAAATATTGAGTCGCCCATCTTAGCTTTCCAGATATTGATGTATTATTTGTATAAAAATTGTTTGATGGAATATCATTTAAATTTGCTTTTCTCACATTTTTATTCAATACAACTTGTCCATCTATAATATCTAATGTATCTTTCGTGCCATCTGGAAGAGATGATAATTCGTAAAAACCTGTAATACGTCCTTCTTCATCGTATTTATTCAAATCAATTAATACTTCTTTTTCTTGATATGGCTTGTATGAAAAATTATCTGATGTAATATTTGTATCTTCTAAAACTGAAATTCGGAAAGTTATTGAACCGCTTTGACCTGCTGAAAAAGTCGCAAATGTTCTAAGTCCCACATTCCCTATTATATTTGAAAAACTTTTTTTTGTCGTTTTCAATTCTTGAATAATTTGACCATTTTTTAAGTTAGAAAATACAAAGCTCATTCCGTCTTTGAATTGACCGTTATTCATATAATCTGAAAGGACATAAATACTTCCACTACCACTAACATTTTTTACTTCGAAAAACACATTATATTTAGTGTTTTCTTTTAATAATTTTAAATCGTGTGTGTAATAGTTTTTGTAGGCAATACTTGTTCCAGAAGAATTATCATAAGTAATAGTTATCCCACCATCATCATCAACAGTAAATCCACTAGAAACTTCTGCAGTGTCTTTATAATTATATAAATTTTCTCCTATAATTTTTACTTTTGCCCAATGACCATATGGAACATAGGATTTTGTTTTAGTGCTTTCCATCACTTGTATATTTTTTATAATAGCTGTTGTGCCAGAAGTTAACGAAATACTTCCAGAGCCTAATACATTTCTTAATACATACAAATCATAATTATCATCGTAAACTATTTCATTAGCAACTGGCAAACCTGCACTTGAACCATCTTTGTTTCTAAGTTGTAAGCTTAAAGAATTTACAACACCAGAAACATTGACCGAACTAATTAAATATTTTTTTCCATTTTTTAATAATTCTGGATTTATTTTAAATCTTGGAAATACATTATTACCAATTGTATCTTTAAGCACTTTTACCGTTAATGTTTCATTTTCAAAAGTTGTAGAGAATGTTTGGTTATTATTTATGGAAATATTATCTTCATAATCATAAAGAAACAAATTTTCTGTAGTAGGTATACTCTTAATTTCACTTGGAAACTCTGGAGATGGCATTACTCCGTATGGTTCATATGTGTCATCATATTTAGTATTTTTTGATAGCATCACTTTTACATTATCATAATCGACAGTAACACCATTAGGAACGTAAAAGCTTAATACTGCTGACGAAATTTCATTTTTTAGATTGAATATGTTTTTTCCTGTTAAAAAATGTTGAGCATTATCATAAATAAAATTAACATTTAAATTAAAAGTCTGACGATTATATTCATAATTAGAATACAATGTATAGCTAGCTAAAGGTAAATCTTCTTTAGTGAAATTATATAATTCAAAATTGGTATCTTTTGATGCCGTCCCGTGCACGTTAAATGTACCATCATCATTATTTGTATAAGTAATTCCGTTCAATGTGGTACTTTTTAACATTTTTGAAGGATTTAATAAATTTTTTCCACTTCTTGTTTCCTGCTCACTTTTACCATCTACATGGTATTCTATTGCATTACTTTCCATGGCATCAGGTATATCAAGATGATTTCCATTGCTTACTTCACCAATCGGGGTTGTAATATTCTCAACAGTTTTTTCTGTTGATGTAACTCTTCCTGTAATATTATCCAAACCCACTTCAAATTCTGCATCTTTTTCTTGCAATTTTGTTATAGAGTTTGCATTTTGTTGAGAACGTTTATTTGCTTCGTCTGCCAGAGCTTGGACAGCAGCCAATTCTGTATCAGATAATAAAATCCACTGATATTTACCGTCAACGAAATCAAATCTATACCCGTTCAAAGCGATTGTATTTCCTTCTTCATCTTCGCTATAGTGATAATAAATATCTCCTAAATGATTGTCCTTATCATCATTAGTAGACCATTCATTTGCAGGATAATTGGTTAAAGTAGGTATTTCTGTGCCTTTCCAAAACTGAATAGCTCCGTCTATTTGTTTTTGCAAATTTTCAATTGATTTCAAATATTCATTATTCTTAAAATCATCAAAATTGGCACTTACTCCATCAACTTTTTTGTCTAAATTATCCGTTTTTTCCGATACTGATAGAAGAATTTCATCTAATCCTTCGATTCTAGATGTTTGCATTTTCCCTGTTGTTATATAATCAGCATTTAATTGTCCATCAATTGTCCAGGCATTAAAAAAAGGACCTTCGATTCCATTTTTACTGAAACCTATTCCTCCAAGTCCTAATCTCATAACATATTTTGCTTCTTCTTTTGGCAACTGATCTAAAAAAAATACTTCATTATCATCTATATAAGCATGTCCATTCTTATTTAATGAATTAATTAAATCTGTTTGGTGATTTATTAAATCTTCATTTTCAGAAATTCTGTTCATAGAATCACGAATTGTATTTTTTATCGCATCAAATTTTGATTTTACATCCCTCGTATAATTTCCAAAAACTAATTTCGTAACTTTTTTTGTGAGAAGATTATATTCATATTCTTGAACTTCAGTTTTAAGTGTTACAAGTGGATGCTTTATCGTGATTGGATCGCCAATTTCTAAATTTTGATTGATATCAGAAGTTATTTCATATGACACAAAAGGATATTTATTTTCTTCTAAATAATCAAGCATTTTCTGTTTTAATTCAGCTTTCAAATTTTCTTCTGTCTGCTCTTCGTATTCCAAATCAGAAGTAAATTCTTCAGTTTTGGTATAAGGAATTTGGTATTGAATATCACTATCAAGATATTTTGAATCGATCATGATGCCATCTCTACCAACACCATATACCCGAGTTGTTACATTTGACCAATCTTCAAAAATCCTAATTCCTTGAATATTCTTTTTATAATATAAAGTTTCGCCTCTATCAATACCAATAGAATTTAGTAAAGAAATATTCCAATTATCAATATCAAATGCTCCACCCCAACGCTCTTCGATTATTTGCCATGCTTCTAATAAATTTTTACGAATAAAATAAGCTGTATTTAATTTTTCAACATTAGAATACACAATAAACGGACTTTTTCTATCAGTCCGATCATTGATATATGATAATGTATTTTGCCCATCATGATTTGTAGGACGTACGTCTAATAAATAATACCCTTCTGCATCGTAAAATACGTGTTTTGCTTGAAATTTAAGAGTACGATCTGTTTTAGTGATATTTTTAATTCGAAAAGCCTGCGGCTGAAGTTTTGATTTAGTAGGAACTAGACAAATCATATCTTGGCGAATTTGATCAGCATATGAAATTGGCAATTCTATATCGACGTACCAGCCATTTAATGATTTCTTTTTTGTTTCAACCGCTTTTAAAGGAATTGCTACAAATTCTCCATTTTTTGAAAAATCTCTATCATTTTCATTAAAAAACTTTATCATAAAAATCTATCCTTATTTTTTATTTTAATAGTGCAATCTCCACTATTTTTTTTAATTATATTATTTCCTGGATTTAATTTTGGAAATTCAAAACCGATTTCTAAAAATTTATTTCGATATAAATTGTTATATGTAGCATTCCCTGTTTCACAATTAATTTCAACATATTCGTCATCATTAAAAGTATAAGTAAAACGAATATCATTTATAGAAATATCCACCACATTATCTTCTTTCTTTTCTAATCTAATAAGTGGTTCAGCATAGATATTCCCTATATTTTCAATGGAATCAATGCATTCTACAAAATCATTATTTTTCAGTTGCCAAAAAGGACTCCTTATAAAGGTTACATCAATTTGCTTAATAGATGCGACTCTAGTAGGATTTATTTCTGCTAAAAAATAAGCAGTTGTAACTCTACCTTGAAATTCAAATTCTCCTTTACCATTTAGCCAAGCCAAAATTTCATCTAATTTACTAATGTCTAATATATTTAATCTGACTTGCAACTCAATATTTGCATAACCTAAGAAATTAAATGTAGAACCATCTCTCCCATCAATATCAAGCTGCTCATATTTTTGACTTGTTTTTGCAAAAAAGTCTTCTTCTTCAGCGATAACTCGCATCTCATCACTCGAAATTCCTTTAAATTTAAACATTAAACCACCTCCTGCAATCTATCATCAATAATTTGAATAAAACCATCACTATCAAGCTTAATTTTGCAACTATTTAAAGCTTTCATAATAGCTTTTGTCAAAGCTAAGTAATCAATAATAATTTCAATATTATTTGTAGAATATGGTGCATTTTGTCTTGAAAAATCTGCATTATCATTTACTTCAAGTTCAGGTTGAATATTTGACAAATTTTCTTTTATTTGGTTAGCAATTTTATCAGTTTTTTGATAAAGTTTTTTCTCTTCATCTTCTAAACCAATTTCAGCACCTTTCATAACATTTTGGAAAATAGACCTTGTTTCTTTAGATGGTGAATGAATATTAAATGCTTTTTTTAAGCGAGAGAGAATACCATTAGCAATACTACTTGCTTTTGAAAATAAACTAGGTTCACTTTTTTGCATTTCTTCTAACATAGGACTCATCGTATTTTCCATAGTTTTTCGGGATTCTTTTGGAAGCTTATCCCAATTTTTTAAAATTGTATCTGCCATATTTTTAGATTCATCACTAATTTTTCCACCATATAATTCAGAATTAGCGGTCATTCCAAGCCAAGTCCCTAATTGCTCTACTTCACTATCACTCATATTTTTACATAATTCTTTCCAAATTTTCTTTGTTGTATTTTTATAGTCAGTATCTGCATCTTTTTTAGCTGCCCACCTTGACATATGACCGTGTAAATCTCCATTTTCGATATCTTCTAAAGTTTGAGCATGGATTCTTTCTGCTTCTTCTAATTTAGCATTTGCTTCTTTGAATTTATTATAAAATTCCTCATTTTGAGTCATTCGATTTGTATATCCATTCGCAAACACCTCACTGACTTTGGCAACTTGTTCATTTGCTGAATTAATAGCATTTTCTTTACTAGTCATAATCAAATCATATTCTCTTTTATATTCTTCATTATCAAGAGTTGCTTTCTCACCATACCTTGCATTTAATAAAGCAATTTCTTCTATTGTTCTTTGATTAATAAGTTCAATTTCTTTATCTTTTTGTTCTTGAGCTGTTTTAATCCATTCTTGGGCTGTTGTTTTATATTCTTCCAAACTACCATTATGCGTTTCGGCAATCGTTTGAGCCTGCTGAGCAATTGCCCCAGCAACTTGATTTTCAATTTCCAACTCACGATTTTTTAAATTTCTAAGTTCTTCAAAATACTCATCCAATTTTTGAATCTCCTCAGAAGTATAAGATCTTCTTTCTTCTGATGCTCTACGAGTTATTTCAGTAATACCATTTTGAATCTCTTGCATATTTGCTGTGAGATTTTGTTGCTCTTCATTGGTTGCAAATAAAGTCGAATTAAAACTACCTAAATGTGATTCAGCAGTTTGAATACCATTATAAAAATCAGCTGCTGCTTGACCCATCGTATCAAAGTCACTTTTTACATCTTTCATGGCATTATCCGAAGTAACTTTAATAATTGCTATAGATGCAGCAATTGCTGTACATGCTAAACCAACAGGGCTTGTTATTGCCGAAAAAACAGTCGATAAACTATTAACAGTATTACTCGTAGAGGAAATATCTCCTTGGATTCCTTTTAAAGCTTGACTAAAACTTCCAATAGCTTTCATCGTTCCTCCAATAGTAGTAGAAACTGTGCTGAATAACTTCAATAATGGGCTTAAAGCGGCTACCACCAAACCTACCTTTACAATCATATCAACCTGCTCTTCGCTCAGATCATCAAATTTATCTGTTAATTTTCCAATATAATCAATTCCTTTTTGAAGAGAAGGCATAAGCTTATTTCCTAAAGTGATTGCAATATTTTTAATTTTATTAATCGCCATATCAAATTGACTTTTCAAAGTCGCATATCTCTTTTGAGCTTCTACTGATAAAGCATTATTTTCTTTCCATGCATTATTTCCTAGTGCAACTGTATCAGCAAATAAATCACTCGCATTGGCTGCTCTTAAAACTGCATCTCTCAATCGAACTTCTGTAATATCTAAATCACTCAAAGTATTAATTAAATTGCCACCATTTTTTTCAACATTTCCTAATCCCTCAATGAAAGAAATCATCGCACCAGAAGCATCCTCTGCCCAAGCCTTTTTAAACTCATTAGCGGTCATTCCGGCAATTCTAGCATAATCTTCCAAATGACCTTTTCCAGATGAAACATCAGACTCTATATTGATCATCATTTTAGAAAATGCTGACCCTCCTGCTTCAGCTTCAATTCCTACACTCGAAAGAGCAGCTGCAAAAGATACAATATCGGCTTCGCTCATCCCTACTGTTGACCCAGCACCAGCAATTCGCATAGCCATGCTTACAATTTCTGATTCAGTTGTAGCAGAATTATTACCTAAACTTACAATGGTAGATCCTAATTTATCAAAATCTTTTTGAGACATATTTGTAATATTTGCAAATCTAGCTAACGAATCTGCTGCATCATTCGCAGTTAGGTTTGTCGCTTCTCCTAAGTCGATCATTGTCCTCGTAAAAGATAAAATATTTTCTTTTTGTATTCCTAATTGTCCAGCAGCTTCAGCGACTGCGCTTATTTCTGTCGTAGATGCTGGAAGTTCTTCCGCCATATCCATGATGCCTTTTTTCAAAACAGCAAATTCTTCTTCTGTCGCATCAACTGTTTTCTGAACACCAGCAAAAGCATCTTCAAAATCAATAGCAGTTTTGATGGAAGCGGTTAAACCAGCAGTTGCTGCAAGAGATATTCCAGACAATTTTTTACTAGCACTATCCGCCTTTTTTCCAATCTTTTCTAAATTTTCTCCATAAGTAATCAAATGATTTGTTGAAGTTTGTAATTGTGCTGTCGTTTCATTAATTTGTTTCTTATAACTAATCAATTTGGTTTCTGCTTTAGTTAGTTGATTTGTTTTCTTTTGAATTGCCTGTTCATCACGTTCTTCTGCATTCTTTAATTCTTCTAATTCTGTACTTAATAAATTAACTTTATTTTTTTGCAAATCATAGGCATTATTTAAATAATCTAACTTAGATTTCAATTTTTCACTAGATTTCGTGGAATTATCCCACTCTGCCTGCACTTTTTTAAATTGTGAATAATTCGTAGTTAAAGAATCATTAATTGTCCTTAAAGATTTTATAAAATCTGTAGTACCATCTGCTTTAAAAACCAAACCAACTTTTTTTAGATCGTTATTCATGATATCAACTTCTTCCTAAAAATGTTTTAAATAATCAATGTCTTTATTTTCTACTTCTTGATTTAATTTTGATAAATTTTGATATACAAATGTAGCAATTTTTCCTATATCATCTATATGAACCAAATTCAATAATTCTCTTCTTTTAATCGGTTTGGAATAATTCGATGCAATTACTGCATAAACTAAACAATTAGCAACATAAAAACGGTTTTTTCTGTTTTCCCAATCCTCTACTAATTGATCAGCACCTCCTGGATAATCTTCAAGATATTCAAAAAATAAAGGTCCAATCTCTAAATGTATAAATTCTTTATTTTTTAATTCAATATTCATACTGTTCCCTCACTTTCTTTTATAAATACAAAAAAAGAGAGCATATTTCTATGCTCCTGGACTTGTAATTTCAGTTAAATCTTCTTCAGTTACAATAGGTTTTGTAAAGAATTTTTCTTCTGTAAGTGCTTTTGGAAAATTACTTGATTCACTATCGACATAATTTTTGATATCTCCTTCATCATTAAAAGCATAGCATCTGATTGTAACCGTGTCGTTTTGCTCACTAAATGAATCTTCTTTCGTTGCAATGTCATCCGTATTTTCTACTAATTGGCATTTTGGATACCAATCATATCTAACTCCTCCACCGACTTTTTTTACAACTTTACCATAAGCAAAAAATGGTCTTTTAGCGTTTCTTCCACTAGACATAAGTCCGGATTCTCTTGTCGTATCCCCTCTCATTTTTGCTAAATCATCAGGATCAAAAGCTACAACTTCAACAGCTAATTCAACATTAGAACTTTGTGAAACAGTCTCATAATCTTTACCACTAGCTTTTACCGTGGCACTCTCTGCATTTTCTGTAGTACCAATACTTTTTACGGTTTCTGTTTTAATAGTTTCTTCATATTTTGTAGGATCAAATTCTCCTTTTTCTGATGGCGTATTAAAAGCATAATACTGTGCTCCTACGCTTTCTTTAATCATAGGTCTTTTTGCTTGCATTTATATTCCTCCTATCTATATGCTCTTTCGATCATTATTTTATAATATTTTTCTTTATTTTTTTCATAGGTTGGTTTAAGATGTGGTTGCGCTCTGGTTTTAAATGTTCCATCCTCAACCATTCGCCCATAATACTTTCCCCACCCAATATTAATTTCATTATTTTGAACCTTTTGATAAGTAAAGGTTTCAATTAGATGAGTATATCCACTTTTTCTAATTTTAGAAATTGGTTTTGGCAACTTTAGTAAATCCTTTACAAACTCTTGTGCACCAATCTCTAAAATATCTTGCGGATTACTAGCATTATTCATAATTTTATTCAAATCATTAATTAAATCATTAATTCCCTCAAATTCATTAAACGAGTACATTTTCTAGCAAATCAATACTAAAGTAAGAATGAAAATATTTTTCGTCTTGAATATATTCATGATTAACATTAGCAACAATACCATGATCCAATAATTTTTTTATTAATTCTAGTAATTTTTCATTTCTAGGCTCTTTCGAAAAAAATGATATTTGATATGTTACAACACAATTATAAGATTTGGAACTAGCTTGAAGAAAATCCCAAAAAATTTCCCAATAAACAATTCTTGGGAATAGCCAAGTCTTTTCATCTTTATTGATTCCTTCTGCAACCGTAATTTTTAATGAATCTAAGATTTCTTCAAAATCTTCTTTGGTCATCATTATGAATGATAATGAATTAGAGTAATATCACTTTGCTTATATCCATCATCATTCGTAAAATGATAGATATTGTAAACAGAATGAAACTCTTCCCCAATTTTTAATACACATAAAGAATCAATATCTTTTCTTTGAGCAACACGAATTTTTTTAGTCAAATATACTTCCCTTTCTTCTGCTTCAAATCTCAATTTATCTGAGATAGACAATTCTTCAAAATAAACAAATTCTTTAGTATCTTCAAGATATTCTTTTGGATATTTATCTTTTGCTTGCTTAATTTTGAATAAATAAAATCGTCCATCATTGTACGTTGGTACATGATGCTTGAAAATAGAATCTTTGGCGTTCTGCATATTCTCCTGCATATAAACTTTTAAATTCTGCCACTCTCTTATTATCTGCGTATAACACATAAAGTTTTAAAAGACGTCTAGAAATTAAATCTTTATCAAAATCTGTGATAGTTCCATTATTTTCATTGATATCGGCAATACCTTCACGAATATAATTTAGTATTGATTCATCATCCTCTCTTAAAGAAGAAATATGATTTTCTTCTTTAAATTCGGATAAAATTTCCTTTTCTTTTTCTGTTGCTTGATCCATTTATTCCTTACCTAGAATTAACTTAACAATTTGAATGTTTGAAATTTCTTCTGGAACTTCAATACCAAGCTCCAAAGCTTCATCTAATAATTTTATTCGGGAATGATATTCTTCATATTGACGAATTAACTCTTCTTTAGATTTTTCTTTTTCAAATTCAATATTTTCTGCCTGTAAAATATTTTGAATTTCTGATTTTTTCATATCTATTAAATCAGACTCAAGTATAATTAAAGGATATCCTAATCCATTTAAATCAGTAGATAATTCCTGAATCCTTGATTCTTTAATTTCTCGATTATCAAATGGGAAAGGATCATTTTCTTGATAAGTATGTTCAGTTAAATCTTGCTTGTCCCAAAATTTACTTATAACTTTATACATAAAAATCCTCCTTGTAAGATTTTAATTGATTTATTCAGTCTTTAATTCGAGTGATGATAATGTAAGTGTTCTTGTTTCTTTTCCTTCTGAAGTAATTTCAATTGTATTATCTTGATTATGAATTTGTAATACAATTAATCCGTCTTTTTCATCGACTGCAACAGGCTTTTTTAATTTAGTACCAGTACCCTTAAGTTCACACTTAATAGTTCCCTTTGCCTGACCTTTAGCTTCTTCAATGTATAGAGGCAAAAAGTTTCCTGTTTGCTCGTCTTCTTTACTTGAAAATTCTTCCCATTTAGCAATGTGTTTTAAAGCACCAGTTACATTATCATCATCTAAACTTACATTATCGCATAAATCTTGAACTGTCTTTTCACCTAAATTCAATGAAGTTTCGCCAGATGGAATGCTTACCTTTATTTCATCTTTTTCTACAGTAAGACTAAACTCTGATGATTCTTTTTCTTTGCTGTTCTTATCAGTAACCTTTACTTTTGCCGTATAAGTTTTTGCTTCTGTTAAAGCTTCTTTTATTTTTATTTTTTCTTCTTCAACTTTAAAACTTTCAGCATCTGTACCAGTTAAAATATAAGAGTAAGGCTCTGTTCCGCCATCGACGGATATAGAGCCTATTTCCTTATCGGCTACTGCTTCCGATACTTTTAAAGTATCAGAAGTGATATTAACTGTTACAGAATTAATATCGCCCTTTTCGGGCTTACTAGGGAGTAACGCCTTCCACAACTTTTACAGTTGGAACATATTCTTCAAGTTTAGTAACATCAAAAACCCATGCACATGAATCATCTACTGGACGACCATTTGCGTAAACTTTACCAATTAATACATCGGCGTCGTCTAAGGCTTTTGTCTGATCATACTCGTTAACTTTAAATCCACTAAATCCCATTGAATATTTTCCTTTAATAGTTAAAACTGCTTTTCCTTGAGGGTTTTGTGGTTCTTCGATAACATGAATATTTTTATCAGAAGAAATATTTCTACCTTCGTAATCTAACATTGCAGGATCGACGAAATTATATCTATCTGCAGGATTACAAATCAAATACATATCATTAAGACTTCTCATTCCATTTTTTGAAAGAACAACTTTTGCTGGTGCTAATGATTTAGGTCTGAAATTCTTTAATTCGTTAGAATCTTTGTCTTTATGAGTTGAATCTTCTTCAACTGTTTCAACTTTTTTATAAATTCCAATAGGTGCATCTTTACCATTTCCATTTAAGTATCCATCAGCAATACCGTCGCGCATAGTTTCTCCTAAAATAGCAGTAAAATATTTGTCTACAAATGGTAAAGCTAAATCTCTAATTGCTTTAGGAATTACTAAATACGCCATTAATTTTGCCAATTCAATATTTAGTGATTTGAAAGTTGCACTTAATTCACCAGTGATTGCAGCAGTTAAATTTCCCCAAGCGAAAGTTCCAGCTTTTTCAGCAGTAAACCATTTTGAAACTGAGGCAGGGGCAAAATCAATAAGATCCATGATTTCATAATTTTGACGTAAATTTTCTAAAGTTCTATCGACGATTGTCGTTGGAATGATATCTTCTTGCTTAAAAGTGATAGCAGCTTTTGGATCTTTAATTAATTTTGCATAGAACTCTTTTTCTTCCTTATTTAAAATTCTAAGTCCTAATTTTTCTCTGTATTGCTTATCACTTTTTGCTTCTTCATTTTCATTTTGTAATTGTTCTATTAATTCCTTATGAGATTCTGTTTGAATATACTCAATAGCTTGAACGATTGCTTCTGTTTTATTTTCGTTATTATCAATGATTTCTTGTGCCTTTTGACTAATTTCTACTTTTTTGTCTTCTAAATTCATAATATTACCTTCTTTCTTATTTTTTATTAAAATATTCATCCCAAGATTTCTTTTTTACTTCTCGACTGCTATTCAAAGTTTCAATTTTTTGATTTAATTCTTGAATTTCTAATTCTTTCTGTTTTGTTTCTTCTTGTAATTCTTTGTAACCATTAACAAGCTTTACTAAATAGCCACGTTCCTAGTACATAATGACACCTCATCATCTTTGCTATTATTACTATTGTTTTTATTAGAGTTACTTGATATT
>CANQHK010000012.1 GCA_947623645.1 uncultured Bacilli bacterium | reverse complement strand
CCAATAGAGTTTTTTATTTTTGGAAAAGAAAATTTTAAATATTGATTATCTTTAATTATTTCTGTATCGACACTTTTTTTTACAAGTGTTTTATTGTTTTCATCTAAAAGAACAAATGATAACTCTTTATCTTTAATTTTCTTTTCATAAGTTCCAAATTTAAATTTTATAGATTCTAAATTATCTACTCTTGAAATAAACGTTTGTTCCAAATCATTTTTTCCCCATATGACTGAAACAGGAGACAAATCACTATAAAGTTGAGTTTCTATTTTAAAATTTTTATTAGATATGGAAAAAGATAATAAAATCAAAAGAAACATAAAGAAAGCAAATAAAACAATATTCTTATTTTTTTTCATTTTCTCATTCTCCTTTCTTGTCCAAGACAAAACACATTTCTTTACTAAGATTTGGATTATAAAAAGGATCGTTTTCAAGAAACTTGTTCCATTTTTTATGCATATAAGAAATCGATTTTCTTAATTCCTTTTCCTTTTCCTCATCTAATTTTTTTCCTCTACTCAAAGATTCATAATGATAAATTTCAACTTGTGGAAGAAAAACATTGTAGTATCCTTTTTGAAGTAATTTTAAACAAAAATCAATATCATTATAATTTATTTCTAAATCTTCAGAAAGTCCTCCCACCTCTAAATATTTCTTCTTAGAAACCAGTAAGCAAGCTCCCGTTACTGCACTATAGTTGTATGGAACCATTAATCTCCCCGCTAAGGCTGGTGCAAATTTATCTTTTAAATAAGAAGCATGATTGGCAATTTTTTCCACTCCTACTCCTACAACAACTCCAGCATGTTGAATGGTATTATTTTTATAAATTAATTTCGGACCAACTGCACCAATATGATCTTGCATAGCATACCCAAGCATAATTTCTAACCATTTTCCATCAATAATTTCTATATCATTGTTTAAAAATAAAATATACTCTCCCTCTGCATTTTTGACTCCTAAATTATTTAGTCGGGAAAAATTGAAATTTCCATTATCTGTGATAATTTTTATATTTTTATATTGTTTTTGAAGTTTTCCAAATTCTAAAAAAGTTCTCTTTTCTTGGCTGTTATTATTGATAATAATAATCTCAAAATTTTGATACTCTGTTTTTTCATAGATGGAATGAATGCAAGTCAAAACTAAATCAATTTTATCTTTTGTTGGAATCAAAATGGAAACTTTTGGTTTTTTAGAAAGTTTGTATTGAACAATATAAGAAGTATAAATATTCGAAATATCTACCTTTATGTTTCTTCTTCGAAAAGCATCTTTTAGAGCTTTTATTCCATTCTCGCTAGCATAACTTTTATTGTCTGTAGTCATTGAAGTGGAACCTTCAACCATTCTCCAATGATATAAAATTTTGGGAATATGACAAATTTTATTTGTTTTTTCGGTAATTCTTAACATTAAATCATAATCTTGAGAACCTTCATATCCTACTCGAAACATTCCTACTTGTTTTACTAATTCTGTTCGAATGACAGCAAGGTGACAAATATAATTGTGACTTAATAAAGTATCTGGAGACCAATCGGGTTTAAAATGAGGGTCGCATCTTCTTCCTGATAAATTTATTTTATCTTCATCACTATAAATTAAATCGAAATCTTTATTTTCATTTAATTTTTTGACAACTTCATAAAGAGCATTTTCGGTTAAAACATCATCATTATCTAATAAAGCTAAAAACTCTCCTTGAGCAATTTCAATAGCAGAATTACTCGCTCTAGATATATGACCATTTTCTTTTCTATAAACAACTTTAATTTTGGAGCTTTGCTTCTCCGCTTCTTTCAAAACTTCGATTGTCTCTTTCGAAGTTGATGCATCATCTGCAATACAGAGTTCAAAATTTGAATATGTCTGATTTAAAACAGAATCAATTGCTTCTCTTAAGTATTTTGGGTTCACATTATAAACTGGCATAATAACAGAAATAAGAGGATTGTATGAAAATTTTATTTTTTGGTCTAGATTCTCTTTATTTTCTCTTAACCAATCATTATAATCTTCTATGCTAAAAATTTGATAATAAAGGTCCGACTTTTTTTTATTCAAAATAATTCTATTAATAAATAATCCTATGTACTCTTTTAGTTTTTTAGGAGGAATTAGAAAATGATATTCTTTCCACAAAAATAGAAAATTTCTTTTTATATAAGAAACCTTTTTAGAACGATTTTTCTTTTTTAATAAACATTTTATTGATTTTTTACAAAGTAAATTCTCATAATTTTTACTTTTTTCTATTACAAAAATCATTTTTTCATCTTTTAATGGTAATTCCTCTATCGCGCAAGAAAATCTACCTTCTGCTAAATTTGGCTTAGCTTCTAAAATAATTGTTTCATCAAGTTTCACTATAATTTGGTTGTCCTCGGAGTCTAATTTTCCATTTATATATAATCCAGATGTATCTTCTAACAATTTGATTTGCTCTATTTTTTTCATAGGAAACCTCCTTATAATTCTTCTGCAAAACCTTTTTCTAATTTTTTAAATACTTTATGTCCAATGAAAATAAGGATTAAACTAAGAATAAAGACAACGAAGAGATTGCTTAGTTGGGGCATTTGTTTATATAATAATATATCTCTATATCCTGTAATAATTTGAGTCATTGGATTTAAGTTAAGTAAAAATCTTGCTTTTACGGGAAATAAACTGCTTGTATAGATAATTGGAGTTGCATAAAATAACATATTTAAAATAAAATTAATTAAATATTCGGCATCTCGTATATAAACATTAATAGCACTTGTGATAAAGATGATTCCTAAAGAAAATAAATATTGAATTAAAACAATAAAAGGCAATAATAAGATGTAAAAACTGAAACCTACTCCTGTAAAAATAATAAATAAAAATATTACTATAAAAGAAATTAAAAAGTTAATCAGTCCACTTGTTGCAACAGAAATAGGGAGAATTTCTCGTGGAAAATATACTTTCTTTATAATTCCCGAATTAATCCAAATACAACTTGTTCCTTGCATAATCGTGGTAATAAAAATATTCCATGGAATAATACCAATAACTAAAAATGTAAGATAATTGTCCTGCGTATTTTTTAAAATAAAAGGAAAAACAATGGCATAGATTAATGCAGAAAGGAGAGGATTTACAAAAGACCACAAGATTCCAAGAAAGGATCCTTTATATTTTCCTCTTACTTCTTTTTTAACATTATTTTTTAATAATTCTCGATAATTATATAATTCTTTTAACATCCAATCCTCCTATTTTAACCACATACTTTTAAATATTCTTCAATTACTTGGTCAATCTTATCGTCCATTCGAATTTCTCCGTTGTATATCCAAATTCCTCTATCACATAGATTTTTTATAGAATCCAAACTGTGGGATACAATCACAATCGTCTTGTCACTATTTTTTAATTCGGTTAATTTTTGAAAACATTTATCTTGGAATCGTTGGTCTCCTACAGCTAAAATTTCATCAATCAATAAAATTTCGGCATCGACATTAATTGCAATAGAAAAAGCAAGGCGCATATACATTCCCGAAGAATATGTACGAATGGGTTGATCGATAAATTCTTCTAATTCGGAAAACTGAATAATATCATTAATTCGGGTTTCGATTTCTGCTTTTGTAAGTCCAAAAATAGAAGCGTTGAAATATATGTTTTCTCTTCCTGTAAAATCAGGGTGAAAACCTGCTCCTAATTCTAATAAAGAGGTTAATTTACCTTTTGTTTTTACACTTCCAGATGTTGGATAAATAATTTTTGTCATCAATTTTAAGAGAGTTGACTTTCCGCTACCATTTGTTCCTATTAAAGCAACGGTCTCTCCTTTTTTAATATTCAAATTTATATTTTTTAAAACAATTCTATTTTCTGTTTTACTCTTATGAAATACAATTCTTTCTTTAAGCGTTGATGGTTTATCTGTTGAAATTTTAAAGCTCTTTGTTAAATCTTTAACTTGGATTGCATAATCCTGCATTTTCTCACCTCTTTACTTTATCTGTTCTAATATACTCTGATACATCTTTTCAATGTTTTCTTTTTGACATTCTGGCAAATAAATTTGACAAGTTTTATCATAAGCTGAATCGGCAATTTTTTTTCTTAATTTTTGATCTAAATATAGTTTTTCTATATTATCAAACCATTCCCCTGGTTCGCAAAAAAGTGCACTTATCCCATCTTGAAGAAATTCTTGATAAACTCCTGTTTTTGCAATACAAGAAGGAACTTTTACAATGGCTGACTCAAAAAACTTTAATTCAGACTTTGCTTCATTAAAATCGTTTTTTACTAATGGGATAATGTTAACATCGACACTTCCAATTTCATATTGAAGTTGTTCATAAGGAACAAGTTCTTTAAAGATTACTCTTCCTCGATTTTGATATTGTCTTAATTCTTCTGATAATTGCATAAATCCAACAATCTTTAAATAAGTATCTGGATATTTTTCTAAAACACGAATCAAATCATTTTCAATAGTTTTAAAATCACTTCGATGAGATGGTGACCCACTGAAATATCCAATTACAAATTTTTCCTTATTTTCCTTTCTTTTTTCCACGATTTTCTTAGACTCTTCTATTTGTTCTTTATTTAAAAAATTCGGAATTACATATACCGTTTTATTAAAATCCTTTTCTAATTGTTTTTTTAAAAATGTTGTTGTTGTTATATAAGCATCACATTTTTTTGCAACCATTTCATATCCTGTTGCAATGGCGAAGTATAAATTTGTATTTTCTAGCGTAAATGGTATTCCTATGTGGTTTATAAAAATAGGAACATAATCCGCTTTATAAAGCAAATCATCTACATCGTATATAATTGGAATATTTCTTTGTTTTGCTAAATAAATTAAATTTTCTACTTCTATCGTCCAAGTTGTTCTTTGAAAAATAAGAATATTGATGTTCTCTATATATTTTAAAATATTTGGGATTTCACTACATAAAAAATATGTAATATCAAACTTCTTAGAATTCTCTAAAGATTCTTTAAAGTTGTAACAACGATAACGAAATGTTGAATTATCAAATTCATTTTTAATGTAGATTACTTTCTTTTTTGAATTTTTTTGAATAAGAATCTGAAATCTTTTATCATATGATAAAACTTGTAAAGGCATTTTAAATTGTTTTTTACATTCTATTTTATACATCTAAATCAGTCCTTTATAAATTTTTGCATGTGTTTTATAGACTCTTTAAAAGCAACATCCCAAGTACCTGAGGTATGCTCTTCTTGCCAATTTTTCTTTCTTAAGGTACTATTTTTAGCAAGTGTTGCTCCGCTTTCTAGTGCATCGATCATGTCTTTTTTATTTAAATTTGCAGTTATTATGTTCTTTGAATAATTGCTTAAGTCTTGCTTATTGGCATAACGATTGGTTACACAAACAGCTCCTGCTGTTGTTGTATCAAGGGGTGGATAACTTGGATGAGGAGTATAAATCATACTATAACATAAGTCCACGGTCGATGCAAATTTGCAATATTCTTTCCAATCCATAACTCCTAATTTTTTTATTTCAACATCAACATCAAAACAAAAATCTGGAACACTTTTATCTCCTGCGGTGTATACGATCCATTCATCTGGATCAAGCTTACCAGTTAAGAATGCTTCATTTAAATTTTCTAATCCAAAATAGAAAATATTTCTTTGATGAGATGGTCTAGCATAATAAAATAAATTGTATTTTTCTTTTTTGGCAAAGCTTGTCTTACTTGGCTGTAATAATTCTTTTAAAAATACTGGTTCAAAATAAATTCCATTTTTTACGACATTATTATAACCATTTTTGCATAAGTAATCGTACAACAACTTCGAATTTACAATGGGAATTAGTCGGTCATCGGTAAGTGTATTATAACATCTTAAGTGATTATCTCCATGATCATAGAAAAATGTTTCTACTTCTTGCATAATATAGAATATTTTTCCAGTAATTTCAGGAGTATGCAAAACAGCATCAGCATTCGACCACATGGTGCATAAAAAATGATCTTGTTCAGAAATTTCTAGTCGTTGGTTTGTATCGGTTGCAAAAAATTCTACTTTTTGTGGTTTTTCCAAATGAAATAATTCCAAAAATTGGTAAAATACTGTCTCTTCTGGATTTTGGGCAATAATTCTTAAATCATATCCATAAGCATCGACAAATTGAATGGCTAAAATCAAAGCTGTTGCTTTTCCTCCAAAAAAACATCCTTTATCAAAACCATTATAGACAATATTTAAACGTATTTTGTCCCGTGTTACCGGAATTGTTTTAAATGGTATGCTTTCATTGAAATGAGCATTTAATAAATCCGTAACACTTTTTTTAAGTTTTGTTCTTGGCCCGATAATTCGAGAATCATACTGCCCAAATCTCATATAATGAACAATCGGATTTATTGTAATATTAAATTTATAATTTGCTCCTATATATGCATCTGTATTAAATTGTGCACTTGGATTTCTACCTTCTTTCCATCCAGAATAATAGTAATGTTTTATAGGATCTACCCCACTACTTGCAACATCTGGATTTTTTTCTAGATAGTACTGTTTATCAAAATATGGACTATTTTTAACAATCCATAAATTTCTCATATCTGATAACTTTCTTTTTATTTTATGCATCATAATTACCACTCCATTTTTTATTATAATATAGAATCTAGAATAAGACTAGTCTCTATTTTTTGATACTTTATGTTTTATTCTTCGTATCGGTTCTGTTATTTTCCAACTTTTACTATTTAAAATTTTTTGAATTTCTAATTCCAATTGAGAAATTTTATCTTGATAATCCATTTCTCGTTTTTTTAATTCTTCTATTTGATTTTGCATTTCTATAGAATCTTTCCATTGCTCATTAATTTTTTCAAAAAATGAATTTCTTTCACTTAATTGATGTTCTAATAAATCACAGTAATGTGTTTTCTTGGATATCTTATTTTTAACGATGGAATCCTTTTTTTCGATTTCATAAATATATTGAAAAACACATAATTCTTGGTCATTATTTAAAATTTCATAAAGATTTGGATAACTACTTATATAAGATGGAATCATTGTCGTCTTTTTTATATCTAAAATTTCTAAGCCAAGTTTGTATGCCTCATTAATATTGTTGATCATTTCAATAAAGGAATTTTTTGTAAAAAAACGAAGATGTGTATTGTCCAAAAGACCGGTTATATTATAATTAAAAGTTCGATCGATTAAATTCTTCACAATATCTATATGAGCAATATTGGGAATACTAATTAATATTTTCCCATTTGGTTTTAATTTTTTCGAAAACTCATATAATACTTTTCCAGGATCTATAAGATGTTCTAAAATGTCGGCAAATAAAATATAATCATATTTTTTAGAATTTTTCATAAAAGATTGATAAGAAGATGAATTTGTATCCGTTATAGAAAAATCATAAATCTCTTCATAACAATTTTTTTGTCTTGCAATTTGGAGTGCTTCTTGATCAATTTCAATTCCGTACACCTTGCATTTTTTTTCTTGGTGTAAAACTTCTCCAATATATCCTACTGCACAACCAACATCCAAGCAAATAGAATTCTCTTCTACCATATTTGCAATAATAGCATGACTATCATTCTTTTCCTGTAAATTTACTTTAATTGATCCTTGATTATATTTGTTAGATTGTTGTTTTACTGACAAAAGATTTTTTACTGCATTTCCACCTTGTTCCATTTGAGTTCCTTTCTTTATTTAATTTTATATTTATTTTTATATTCCCCACTTTGAATATCTTCTATCCATTTTTGATTATTGATGTACCAATTGATTGTTTCTTTCATTCCTTCCTCAAAGGTATACGTTCGGTCCCATCCAAGTTCTTGTTCACTTTTTGTGGAATCAATTGCATATCTTCGGTCGTGTCCTGGACGATCTGTTACAAACTCAATTAAATCTTCCTCTTTGCCAAGTTGTTTTAAAATGGTCTTTACAACTTCCAAATTGGTTCTTTCTGAATGTCCTCCTAAGTTGTAAATTTCACCAACTTTTCCTTTTCTTACGATTAAATCTACTCCAATATTATGATCTTTTACATGAATCCAATCGCGAACATTTTCTCCTGTTCCATAAACTGGAATCTTTTCTTCTTTTAAAGTTTTTGAAATTACTACAGGAATTAACTTCTCTGGAAATTGATAAGGTCCATAATTGTTGGAACATCTTGAAATCGTTGCAGGTAAGTGAAACGTTCTTATATAAGCCATAACGAGTAAATCCGCACTTGCTTTACTTGCTGAATAAGGACTTGAGGTATGAAGAGGTGTATCCTCTTTAAATTTTAAATCGGGTCGATCAAGAGGTAAATCTCCATATACTTCATCGGTTGATACTTGATGATATCTTTTAACATTATATTTTAAAGAAGCATCCATTAAAACTTGGGTTCCTAAAATATTTGTTTTTAAGAAAATCTCTGGATTTTTAATAGAATTATCTACATGGCTTTCTGCCGCAAAATTAATTACAACATCAAATTGTTCTTGTTCAAAAAGTTCAAAAATAAATTTTCTATCGGTTATATCCCCTTTTACAAAGCGAAAATTTTCTTTTTCTAAAATAGGGTACAAATTTTCATAGTTTCCTGCATAAGTTAAGGCATCTAAACATACATACTCATCTTCTGGATATTTATTAACAACATAATGCAAATAGTTACTTCCAATAAATCCACAGCCACCTGTTACTAAAACTTTCATCTTTGACCTCTCTTTAAGACATATTGTTCATCTTCTAATTCCTTAAGATATCTTTCGGTTGCATCTTGCCAAGTTGGTAACATCTCAAGTCCAATTTCTGTCAATTTGGATTTATCCATCTTTGAGTTTCTTGGACGATAAGCTTGTTTAGTTCCGGTTAATTTTAAATATTCTTCTGTTGTAACTTTATTTACGTGAACATCTTGTTTACTTGCTTCAAAAATATATTCTGCAAATTCTGCCCAACTACAGAATCCATCGTTTGTTACATGATACGTTCCATAGTTATCCATCTCTGAAAGGTTTACTAAAAGATGAGCAAGGTCAACAGTATAGGTAGGAGATCCTATTTGATCATCGACAACATTTAATTCTGTATGATTCTCTGCTAGTTTTAACATCGTTCTTATAAAATTCTTTCCATTAATACCAAATACCCAAGAAATTCTTACAATAAAATGTTTTGGATTTCTTCTTACCTCTTCTTCTCCTAAATATTTCGTTTTTCCATAGACACTTTTTGGATTGACGCTATCTTCTGGTTCATAAACTCCATCTTTTGTTCCATCAAATACATAATCTGTTGATAAGTAAACGATTTTTGCTCCAACTTTTAGAGAAGCATCAACAACATTTTTTGTTCCTTCAACGTTGATTTTTTGAACGATATCTTCCATTTCTTCGGCTTTATCTACAGCTGTTGCTGCTGCACAGTGAAAAATAACATCGGGTTTTACTTTCTCAATTACTCTCATAACTTCTTCTCGATTGGTAATATCCATTTCCTCTTTATCGGTTGCAATAATATTTTCTTCCCGAATTCCATTTTTAAGAAGTTCTCTTTTAATATCATAGCCAAGTTGACCATTATATCCGGTAATGAAATATTTTTCTTGTTCTCTTTTAAAAATAACAGGATTTTCTTTAAGTGTTGGATGATGTTGATCTTTTTCGGATAAAATTGGTTCTTCAATTCCATTTTCTTGCATAATCTTTTGCCAATCAATTCCTAATTCTTCATCATTCCATAAAATTCCCGCTTCTAATTTAGGAGCGTAGTCATTATCTACAATATATTGAAAAATCGTATCATCTTCTAAACTTACAAAACCATGAGCAAACCCACGAGGTACAAACAGTTGACGGTTATTGTCTTCTGTTAATTTAACGGCAGTATACTTTCCATACGTTTCAGAGTCCTTTCGAATGTCTACCACTACATCGATAGCACTTCCTTTAATGACTTCGACAATTTTCGCTTGGCACTTTGGTCCTCTAATAACTCCTTTCGCACTTTTGCTTCTATTCGTCTGTACGACTCTTTGAAATCCTAATTCTTCCAAGTTCTTTTGAATAAAATAGGGAGAAAAGTACCCTCTTTCATCTCCAAATTTATCCGGTTCTAATATATAACAATCTTTTAATTCTGTTTCTATCTTTTTCATAATCTCTCCTTATTTCTTAATTAAATTCTTTTCTACCACTTTTTGTAAATACTGTCCATAACTATTTTTCTTCATGAGTTCAGCACTTTTTCTTAAACTTTCTAAATCGATCCAACCTTTATCAAAAGCAATTTGTTCTAGACAAGCGATAACTTTTCCACGATTCTTTTGAACACTATAAATAAAGTTTTCTGCTTCTAATTTACTTTCAAAAGTTCCGGCATCAAACCACGAAAAACCTCCTCCTAATAACTCTGCTTTTAAATTATTCTCTTGTAAATAAAAGTCATTGAGGGTCGTGATTTCTAATTCTCCTCTTGGAGAAGGTTTTACAAGATGAGCTTTTTGACTTACTCCAGAAGGATAAAAATACAATCCTGTAATCGCAAAGTTACTCTTTGGATGAAGAGGTTTTTCTTCTACACTAAGAATATTTTTATTTTCATCGAGTTCCATAATTCCAAAACGATTCGGATCATGGACTTCATATCCAAAATTGGTTGCTTTCCCTTCTTCTGCATTTCTTTTAGCATTTTGTAACATTTCAACAAAGCCATTTCCATAGAAAATATTATCACCTAACACCATAGCACAAGCATCATCTCCAATGAATTCTTCTCCAATGGTAAAGGCTTGAGCAAGACCTTTCGGCTCTTCCTGAATAGCATAATGAAGAGTAATTCCAAAATCTTCTCCGGTTCCTAATTGTTTTTGAAAACTTTTTTGATCATACGGAGTTGTAATAATTAATATATCTTGAATTCCTGCTAACATCAAAACTGATAAAGGATAATAAATCATTGGCTTATCATAGATGGATTGTAATTGCTTACTAACGGATTTTGTAAGTGGATAAAGTCTCGTTCCACTTCCTCCGGCTAAAATAATTCCTTTCAATTTTAAAACCTCCCTATCTCTATATTCATTATAACAAATTTTTCTAGGTCTTTCTAGACTTCTTGCAATTTTCTTGCTTTTTCGCAAAATATTTTTCTATTTTAAGAACAAAAGAAAGAGTTTGTTGAGCAATTTCATAAGACGTATTTCCCCTTTTGTCGCATGATTGTATTTTTCTTCATAATACATTTCACTTTCTCTTAAAAGTTTTAATTTCTTCTTTCTTTCGATATTTTTATCAATCGTCACAGAATGATTATGAATAATTACCACATCATTATTGACCCGAATTTCAAGTCCTAATTTTTGAATTTTTCTTGCCAAAATATTTTCCTCAAAGTAAAGAAAGGTATTCTCATCCAAAAATCCAATTTCTTCTAACACAGTAGATTTAATAAAGAAAAAACAACCGCTAACAACATCTACTACCGTTTCTTTATCCAAATAATCTTCTTCCTGATAATAACGATATTTCTTTTCAAAATATTTATAAAATTTAGGAAGCATCATCAAGATATCTTGTTTTGGCGTTGTGAGTTTCCATCCTCGATTTAAAGTTTTGTTTTCAACAATAACAGGAGATGCAATCGCAGTCTTTTTTTGAAGAAGCGTTTTTAAAAGTTCTTTCAAATGTTTTTCATCTTGAATGATAATATCTGGATTAGAAACGATAATATTGCATTTTCCATAAAGAGAAATCAAATACTTAGCACCCACATTGATAGCATAAGAATATCCTTTATTTTCTTCGTTATAAAGAATTTTAACTTTTCTATTTTTTATTGTTTTAAGTTTTTCTTTTTCAATTTGATTTGATGCATTATCAACAATGACAATTTTTTCTATAATTTTATATTTTTTAATATTTTCTACCAAATGATACGTAGAATCATAATCATTATAATTTACGATAATGATGGCTGTTTGCATAACTCATCCTCCCTCCATAAACCAAGAATTAAAATAGATAAATAAATACTCACTGCAGGAGAAGTTAAGACGTGCCCTGCTAGAAAAGAGATAAACAAGAATAAAAAAATGGATAATTTTTCTTTGGACGTTCGCTTCTTCCAATTTTCTTTCAAGATTTTAACAAATGGAATCATGACCAAAATAAATCCGAAAATTCCTAATCGATAAAATAAATCAAAAATATCCATCTCAATCGTTTTTAAATTTACTTCATCAGTTCCAAAATTTTCGATAAAACCGATTCCTACAAGTTTTGAAGAAAGAGGACTATGAAGATAATTCTGATTCGTTTCTTGTAAAAAACTTAAACGACTTGAAAAAACAAAATGATCGATTAATTCCGGTTTTGTAAAAACTTCGAAAATATTATCTACTTCTAAAAAATCTAAATGAATTTGGATATTTTTATAAAAATTGGTTCGTGGTAAAAAGAAAGTACCAAGAACGATCAAAAGAAAGAATCCTCCTAAAAAAAAGGGAACTACTTTCTTTTTTTCCTTTTTTGAAAATCCATACTGAACAAGAAAAAAGAGAAGTGTAATCAATAAAGAAACAATCGTTATTTTACTTCCTAAAGAAAAGAAAACAATCCCTATTAAAAAAAGAAAGAGGCCTTGGCAAATTCGATTTTTATAGCCAAATATTACCAAAGGAAGTAAAGAAGATAAAATAGCAGCAATTTCATTGGTAGAATGAAACCATCCAATCGTTCCTACCTTTCCTTCAAAATATCCAACAAAGTCTGTATGGGTAAGAAGGGGAATGAAAATAAAAAGAAGATATACAGTATAAAGCATTGTTAGCATTTTTTCTGAAATAAAAAGATTTTCATTTTTCTTAATCTCATACAAATTCAAAAGAAGCAGAGGAAAATATAAATAACGAGCAATATTTTTAATTTCATAAAAAATGGCAGAAATATCTTTTGTTACAAATACATTAGCAACAAAAAGAAAGGCGTAAAGTGCTAAAATAAAATGATAAAGAAAAGACCTTTTTTCAAAATTTTTCATACAAATATTATAAAAAATCAGAAAAATTAAAAAGCAAACTCTTCCAATCATTCCAATAGTTATTTCCGTTTTAAAAACATAGATAGAAATTGCTGTTAAAAAATCTAAAAAAGGTTGCAACAAAATAAATAGAAGAATTATTTTCGAAATGTTCTTTTTTAAATATTCTTTCATTTTACCACTCTTCCTAAATTCATTTTATCATACTTCCATAGAAAAACCAACCTAATTTTGGTTGGTTCTCATAGAAAACTGTTTCCGATATATTTTAGGATACTCAAATAAAATTTCTAAATCTTTTACCGGAATTTTCAAAATTTCTCCATAAAGTTCAATCTCTTCATCTTTTAGACGGATTAAATTTAAACTCGGAGTAATTGTCCAATCGGTTTGAATTTTTTTAGAAACAGGAACAGGAATAATTTTTTCATAAATTTCACTTTCCACAAGTTGATCTATTGCTTTTGTAAAAATACGATCATCTAATAAAAAAGTTTGAATATTTCTTTTCCCCATTCCCTGGGGTAAAAACTGATGAATTTGCCATTTTTCAAAGGGTAAAAGTTGCAACGTTTTCGATAAATCATCGATTTCTTTTACATTAAGAGAAGTTAAAACCGTACTAATATCTATTTGAATATGTGGATATTCTTGAAGAAATACAATATTTTTTACAATTTGTAAAAATTGGTTCTCCCCTCTTCCCATAATTTCTAAAGTTTCTTTTTGAAAAGAATCGAGAGGTAAAATAATTTCATCAATATACGGTAAAATTTCCTTTTTTTCTTCTAAAAGAGTTCCGTTCGTTGATAAAACAACTCTCCACCCATGATTTTTTAAAGAAATAAGAACCTCTAACAGACGTGGATATAAAAGCGGTTCTCCTCCTGTTATCTGAATCTCCCCGACACCCGCATCGTTAAGAACATCAATAACCTTTTCTATTTCTTCTAAAGGTTGTTCCTTTTCATAAGAAACACTATCCGAACAAAAAGCACAATTCATATTGCACTTCCCTGTAATTTGAAAATAAAGCTTGTTCAATTTATATCATCTCCTTCATTAACAAAAAAAATAGAAGCACAATTTTTTTGGATACTTCTATTTTATTTCTTGCGTTCTTCAAATATACGATACTTTTTTTAATTTGTCAATCATTTTCGATATCATTTTCGATATCAATTTCTGGAGTTTCTTTTCTTCCACAAACAAAATCCAAAGAAATTTGATAATGTTTTGCAAGGGTATAAGCAAAAATACTTAAAATGAGCGTTTTCCCATTTTCGTAACTACTAACTGTCGATTGAGTTGTTCCTAAAAGTTCAGCAATTTCTTTCTCCGTTTTCCCATCTTTCTTTCGGAACTCTCGAAGACGTTTTCCAACTTCCTGAAAATTTAATTGAGCAATATTTTTGCTTGGAGATTTCTTATTGGTAAAACCTGCAATATAATCCATCGAACAATTCGTAAGATTGGCAAACTGATTCAATCGATCAAGGGGCATAATATCAACTTCTTTTTCCCATTTAGAATAAGTATTTGCACAAACTCCTAATTGAAAAGCAATATCTTCTTGTTTATAATCCAAATCCTCTCGGATATCCTTCAATCGCTTATAAATTTTATCTTTTTCCATTCCGACCACCTATCACTATTTTTTCAAAAAACAGCAATAATATGTTAAAAACTATTCCAAAATACGATATTATTGTATTTTCTCTTGTTCCCACCTACCGCAAAGAAAGTCCAAAGATACATTATATTTTCGAGCAATCTGATAAGCAAAAGCAGTAAGAATTAAAACTTTTCCTACTTCATAAGCACTAATCGTCGATTGGGAAGTATTTAAATAATCGGCTAGTTCGCGTTGTGTAATACCCGAGCGAATTCTCCAATCTTTAAGACGAGCACCACACTTTTTTAAATCGAGCTTTTTTACCGGTTTTGTTTTTTGTTTATAATTCGTAAGACACAGTACATAATCCATACTATATCCTGTAATATTACAAAATTGATTTAATCTTCGAAGAGGAATAATTTCTTTTCCAGATTCCCACCTAGAATAAACTCCCTGTCGAACATTCATCTTATCAGCAAGTGTTTTTTGGGTCATATCTAAATCTTCCCGGATATCTGCAAGCTTTCTAAATATTGTATTTTCGGTATACATACTACTTCACCTACTTTTATTTTCCCAGTTCTAAAAATAATTTGTTAACAATATAGGAAAATACGTTATTTTAAAAGATTGTTAGTAGACTTTCATAAAAAAAAGACAAATAAGAAAATTTTTTCTACTTGTCAATCCTTGAAAATTTTATTGATAGGATTTATTTACTGTATGTTTCAAAAATAGGAAAGATGTAGGATGTTACAGTGCAAAATTAAAAAGAGAATTTTAAAGAAAAGAAAATAATAAGGCAATAAATCGTAATTTTAATGCAAATGTTTTTATTGATGGAAAATAGGAAAACCACTATCCATCTAAGAAACAATGTGATAAAATGGAAGTATAAGGTGATCGTAAATGTATTATAAATATAAAAGAAACCAAATATTTGGAAAAAGATTAAGAGTTCCTAAAAATATATTAAAGAACATTTATTACTGCACCCTTTCTTTTACTGATTTTATAAAATATGATTTAGAGGATAAAATACCCATTTCATGTATTCGTGAATATGATAGAAAAATTGTTGAAAGGTTTGGAATTCATAAGTGTAAAGAACTGGATTGGGAATTAATAAAAAAAGAAGACTATTATCGTATTAACTTTAGAAATTTATTAATGTCAATTGATCCACAAACTGAAAATATCAATGCCACTTTATACGAACTCGTAAAAGATCGATTAAAACCAAGTGATTATCCTCCTAAAATGCAAGAAGTATATTCTGATAGATTATTAGATATTACTCAAACAAATGACGAAAATTTAAAAAATATTATAAAGAGATTTAATAACGGTGAAATTGATTTAAAAGAAATAATAAATCATTGGGATTTATTTAAAAGCAAAGATTTAAGTTATTGTCTATTAAAAGATGAAGCAAATAAAAATCATATCACTGATCATACATTAAAAGAATTTACGTTGAATTATGGTAATCTAGCATCTTTAATGCCTTATAATAAGGATATTTATACATGGATTAGTACGATTACAACTCTTTCAAAAGAAGAAGAAAAGAAAAAAATAATCCAACAGTTTACCGATGATATATTGAATAATACACATAGAGACCCCGGAGATAATAGACCACCTATTCAACTAACAAACGAAGAATATAAAGAAATTTTTAAATATTCATCGATAGAAGATTATTTAAATCAATTAGGTGCTTCTACGATGTTAATAGAAGAATTAAAAACACTACCACAAGACTATATTTTTAATATCCCCATTCCAATTACACAATTATTCGATGATAACGTATTATATTTTATTGGAAAATATGGGTTAAAAAATGTTGTGGATTTCGATAATGAATGTGGTCATTTTTTTACAAATAATAATTGTGAAGTATTAAAATTAATGTATGATATGTACTTAAAATATGGAAGTTTTGAAGATAAAAATGAACATTATACAGATGGCCATTATACGAAGAATCAATTCTACAAGATTATGAAAAATATAATTGTTCTTGGCCCAAGCAATTCTCATTTTGTAGACAAAGCCCCTGATTATAGAAAAATAACAGGAGAATTTAGAGTTAAAAATCCAGAACTATTTATATCCGAAGAAGCACCAGAAGAATTACAAAAACATTTTTATACAAAGTCCATCACTCCTCAACTGCTTATAGAACATCCAGAATACATCGAATATTTAAACGGGAAAAATTTAAGTTCATGTTTTAAAGCATTAGGCCTAGAGGTTGAAAACAGGAATAAACAAATAAACTTGGTAAATATTTATGAATTTCTTAGCAACAAAGTAAGTTTCCATGATATTATAAATTTTATTACAGAATATGGAGATGCTTTAGAGATTATTCAGAATAGATCACTCAATATGGAAGGAATAAATATCTCTACGGAAGACAATTTAAGTCAAATTCAAAATAAGATAAATGAATTTCTTCGGAAATTAATTATTGAAAAAAGATTAACCTACCCTACTCAAATTTCTAAAAGTTTGATAAAACAATATCCATCTATATTTTTAGATAAAAATGCACCACAAGAATTACAAGAAGCTTTTTATAGTAGAACTATTTCATCGACATTTATCTTATCAAATCCAGCTTATAGAGATTATTTGAATGGCGTAGATTTAGAAGTTTTATTCAAATATATGCCTGTTGGTATGATGCCTAAAAATTCAACTAATGAAATAAGCTCTTCAGGTTCTTTTGGTTATAGAAGAAAATATCATCAAATAAATTTTGTTAATGCACTCAAAGAAACTTTTGGTGAAAAAGATGCTTTAGATGTTATGCTTTTATATGGAAAATATATAGAGCAAATATTTGAAGAAAATAAACTGAAAAACTTTTTATATAATCCTGAGTTTACTCAAGATGGTTTTCTTGATGAATTAGATAAAACAATATTACAAAATATTATTGATGGAAAAATGAAATACGATGAAAATATTCCTAGTCATTTCAAAAATAATAATCCAACTTTATTCTTAGGTTCAAATGTTCCACAAAAAATGAAAGATAAGTTTTATAATAGAGAATTTACATTAAAAGATTTTAATGATAATCCTGAATTATTAAATATATTTGAAAATACAAATATAGCATGTGCTTTTTCAGAAAATATGTCTTGGATTATTCCACTATTTAATGATTCTGAAAATTTTAAAACTGCAAACGATAATCGTATGAAAGTTATATCAGCATATTCTAAAATACAAGATGTTGAACTTCAAAAAGCATTTAAAGAATATGTTATGGAATTTGGAACGAATATTGATGTAGAAAAAATAGAATATGTTTCAGAAGTATTATCAAGATTATCACTATCAAATTCAAGCGAAATATTTACGTTTCGAAAAGAACTTGCTACACAAATATTAAAATCAAAGAATCCTTTAGAAAGTTTAAACAAAATCGAAGATGTATTTATAAAAAATAATATTCCTACTGTTGGAAAAATTTATTCTTGTTTTGAAATATTACACCCTGATTTTCAAGGATTTAACTTTGAAAGTTCAATGGTATCTCCAGTATTAAAAAAAGCATCAACAACAAGTAAAAAAGTAATAGTGTTTTCGGATTTAATGAAAGCTTCATTTGGATCAAATAACAGGTCTGTTAATGCATATTTAAAAAATATAGAATTTGGTTCTAATTTATATGAAAGTATAAAATCAGGACAAGTTCAATTGGATTCACTTGGAGAAGCAGAAAGAAAAGAATTAACTACTTTTTGTAATCATTTAGCTACTTTATATAATAATACAATGAAAGCAAGAAAAATCAACTAGAATAGAAAATTCTAGTTGATTAAGCCTTCCGGCCAAAGCCATCATTTGGTACAATAATAA